>NZ_JBHWVM010000016.1:0-103397 GCF_042736805.1 Streptomyces sp. NPDC060031 | reverse complement strand
GCGCCGCTGCGGGGGCGGCGCCCCCCTTACCGGCTGGATTGCCCGCAGGGCAATTTCGGCCGCGCCGGCGATTGAGGCGGCGGCCGGGGGGCTGGTGTGACCATCGGCTGATCCGATCGGGCGATTTGCCCGCCGCGCTCCACCCGGTTCGTCGCTCTGCGTGAACTACGCTCGCAACCCGAAGGCAGGGAGAGGAGCGGATCCGTGACGGATTTCGTCGGGCGGCGGCGTGAGCTCAAGGAGCTGCGCGAGGACATCGCACGGACCGGGCTCGACACCCTCTCCGGCCGCAAGGCCAAGGCACCCCGCGCCCGCGTGCTGCTGGTCGCCGGGCGCCCGGGGTCCGGGCGCACCGCCCTGGCCGAGGCGTTCGTGCGCGAGGTCGCCGGGGAGTACCCCGACGGCGTGCTCCGGACGCGGCTCACCACGCCCGGCGGGGAGACCGTGGCCACCGAGAGGGCCGTCCGCACCCTGCTGGAGGGGCTCGGCGAGCCGACCCCGCCCGGAGCCGGGGAGGACGAGCTAAGCTCCGCCCTGCGCGCCGCCCTCGACGGGCGCCGCGTGATCATCCTGGTCGACGACGCCGCCGACCCGCACCAGGTCGACGCACTGCTGCCCGACACCTCCGAGTGCCTCGTCGTCGTGACCGCCGAGGGCCCCCTCACCGGGATTCCGGATGTCCGCCCGTGCACCCTCGGCGGGCTGGACACGCCCGCCGGGGTGCAGATGCTCGTCCAGCGCATCGGCGACATCCGCGTCACCGCCGACCCCCGCGCCGCCGAGGCCCTCGCCGAGGAGTGCGGGGGCCTGCCCGCCGTGCTCAGCCTGGTCGGCGGCTGGCTCGCCGCGCACCCCAAGGCCTCCGTCGCCGACGTGGCCAAGCAGATCCACGAGATGCCCCCCGCCGCCAGCGGCCCCCTCGCCCGCGGCTTCCGCTTCGTCTACGAGTCCCTTCCGCAGCCCGCCCAGCGCACCCTTCGGTTGCTGCCCCTGGCCCCGGCGGGGATCGTCGACTCGCACACCGCCTCCGCCCTCGCCGGCTGCTCGGTGGCCGCCGCGCAGTCCACGCTGGAGGACTTCGCCGCGCTGGGCCTCCTGCGGCACGGCCACGACGGGCTGTTCCTGCTGCCCGGCTGCCTCGCACCCCTGCTCCAGGCCCTGCTGGAGGCCAAGGAGCGCCCCGCCGAGGTGCAGCTGGCGCGGGCCCGGATGCTGGAGCGCACCGTACGGCTGCTGACCTCCTGCCGGGCCATGGCCGAGGAGGACGAGGACCTCATGCGGGAGCGCCTGGACGGCCTGCCGCGCGCCCTGCGCTTCGCCGACCGGCGGGCCGCCGCCACCTGGCTGGACACCCGGCTGCCCGCCCTCTCGGCGGCCGCCGCGCTCGCCGTGGCCGACGGCGGGCTGGACACCCTGGCCCGCCGGATCGTCGCGGCCCTGGTACGGGCGCTGGCGCAGCACCGCGGGACCGCCGAGGCCGCCCCCGAGCTGTACGGGCTGCACCGGCTGGTCCTGGACGTCGCCGAGCGGCGCAACCTCCACCGCGAGCAGGCCGCCGCACTGCTGAACCTGGCCGATCTGGACGCCGAGACGGGCCGGACCCAGGAGGCCCTCGAACGGTACCGGGCCGCGCTGGACGCGGGAAGGGCGGCAAAAGACCCGTACGCGACGGGCCGCGCGATGGAATCCGTAGGCGGCGCGTACCAGGAGCTGGCGGACTGGCACCGGGCCTGCGACTGGTTCGGCCGGGCCCTCTCCCAGGCCCTCGCCAGGGGGGAGCGCGCGGACGAGGCGCGACTGTACGGACGGCTCGGGAACGTACACACCTACGCGGGCCGGTACGGGGACGCGCTGCGCAGTTGGCGGGCGGCCGCAGCGGGGTACCGGAAGCTGGCCGATGTCCCGGGCCAGGCAAAGGCGTTGAGCGAGATGGCGCGCGTTCAGGAGTACGCCGGGCGGCCCGAGGAATCGCTGCACACCTGCCGGGAGGCGGTGGAGCTCGCGCGCCGGGCCGGCGATCTGCGGCTTCAGGCCGCGCTGCAGGTGCGCCTGGCCGACACGCTGGACAGGCTCGGCGACCCGGCGGCGGCGAGGCTGCACCGGTCCGCGGCCGACAGATTGCTGGGAGATGACCCCGCAGCCTGCGAAATCCGCAGTGCTTCCGACTAAGATTATTCGTTTGCAAGGCTAGACAGCGACTCATCCTTCATTAGACTGGGTTCACCGCGGCATCCCGTGGTGCATCCCGTTGCGCGTTCTTGTGGGCGGGTATGTATGGAAGTACGCCGTAATTTCCCCTGAGCCAAGGACCGTGATCGACGATGAAGGTCGGCATCCCCCGCGAGGTCAAGAACAACGAGTTCCGGGTCGCCATCACGCCCGCCGGCGTGCATGAGCTGGTCCGGGGCGGCCACCAGGTCTTCATCGAGCAGAACGCCGGTGTCGGCTCCTCGATCACGGACGCGGAGTACGTCTCCGCCGGCGCCGAGATCCTCGCCACCGCCGACGAGGTCTGGGCGACCGCGGACCTGCTGCTGAAGGTCAAGGAGCCCATCGCGGAGGAGTACCACCGCCTCCGCAAGGACCAGACGCTCTTCACCTACCTGCACCTGGCGGCCTCCCGCGAGTGCACGGACGCCCTGCTGGAGTCCGGCACCACCGCCATCGCCTACGAGACGGTCGAGCTCGCGAACCGCGCGCTGCCGCTGCTCGCCCCGATGTCCGAGGTCGCGGGCCGGCTGGCCCCGCAGGTCGGCGCCTACCACCTGATGCGCTCGGCCGGCGGCCGTGGCGTCCTCCCGGGCGGTGTCCCCGGCACCCACGCCGGCGAGTGCGTCGTCATCGGCGGCGGCGTCTCCGGCTGGAACGCCGCGCAGATCGCCATCGGCATGGGCTTCCACGTGACCCTGCTGGACCGCGACATCAACAAGCTCCGCGAGGCGGACAAGATCTTCGGCACGAAGATCAAGACGATCGTCTCCAACGCCTACGAGCTGGAGAAGGCCGTCGTCGAGGCCGACCTCGTCATCGGCGCGGTGCTGATCCCGGGTGCGAAGGCCCCGAAGCTGGTCACCAACGAGCTCGTCGCCAAGATGAAGCCCGGAAGTGTCCTTGTCGACATTGCGATCGACCAGGGCGGCTGCTTCGAGGACTCCCGTCCGACCACTCACGCCGAGCCGACCTTCCAGGTCCACAACTCGGTCTTCTACTGCGTCGCCAACATGCCGGGCGCGGTGCCGAACACCTCCACCTACGCGCTCACCAACGCCACGCTGCCCTACATCGTGCAGCTCGCGAACCTCGGCTGGGCCGAGGCGCTGCGTCGTGACCCCGCGCTCGCGCTGGGCCTCAACACCCATGACGGCCAGGTCGTTTACGGTCCGGTCGCCGAGGCCCACGGCCTCGAGACCCTCGAGCTGAGCACGCTTCTCGGCTAAGGCGTCAACGACTGACGTCAATCTCACGTATCCGGCCGGACCTTGCCCGCAAGGTCCGGCCGGACGCGTTTGGGAGGGGCTCCGAACGGCGGTTCAACTCGCCTCGAACGTAACCCTTTAACCCTTTCGCACACCCGCGAAACTTCGCGGCGACAGCTCGGACGCCCTTGACAGAGAGGTGTTCGGTTGCCGACACATCGTGCCGGGTCCGACGGATTGTGTTGCCGCTGAGCGGTGACACGCCATAGAGTCGCCAACCGTCGGCATGGTGCCACGCTGACCTATCGATAAGTGTCCTGGTCACGTCCGAGGAGGTAAGACGACTTGTGAATGAGTCGACATTTGCTCCTGGGGGTGGTCGAGCAGAGACGGCTGCGCGGGGCCAAGGCCCTGCCGGTCTCGAAGCTGTCGGCTCCGTCGCAGTCCGCACCTTCGCAAACCACCAGCACATGACGACGCCCCAAAAGAGCATGGACGGCCTAGACGTGAACTCCAGGGCCGGCGACCGGAGCGGCGAAAAGCCCACTGGTTTCGCCGACTATGACAATGTGCCCGAGGGGCACTTCTACGACCCGGACGCGGAGTACGAGCCCGACCCCGAGTACGCGGCCACTCTCGCCCCCGACGCTGCCCGCCAGCGCCGGGAGCGGATCGGCCCGACCGGACGGCCGCTGCCGTACTTCCCGATCCCGGGTCCGCTGACCGACCACGGTCCGGCGACGATCATCGCGATGTGCAACCAGAAGGGCGGCGTGGGCAAGACCACGTCGACCATCAACCTGGGTGCCGCGCTCGCCGAGTACGGGCGCCGCGTGCTGCTCGTCGACTTCGACCCGCAGGGCGCGCTGTCCGTGGGTCTCGGCGTCAATCCGATGGAACTCGACCTGACGGTCTACAACCTGCTCATGGAGCGGGGCATGTCGGCCGACGAGGTGCTGCTCAAGACCGCGGTTCCGAACATGGACCTGCTGCCGAGCAACATCGACCTGTCCGCTGCCGAAGTGCAGTTGGTCAGCGAGGTCGCGCGCGAGTCGACCCTCCAGCGGGCCCTCAAGCCCCTTTTGGCCGACTACGACTACATCGTGATCGACTGTCAGCCCTCGCTCGGTCTGCTGACCGTGAACGCCCTGACGGCGGCTCACAAGGTCATCGTCCCGCTCGAGTGCGAGTTCTTCGCACTGCGTGGTGTGGCGCTGCTGACCGAGACCATCGAGAAGGTGCAGGAGCGGCTCAACCCGGAGCTGGAGCTCGACGGCATCCTCGCCACGATGTACGACTCCCGTACGGTGCACAGCCGTGAGGTGCTGGCGCGCGTCGTCGAAGCCTTCGACGACCACGTCTACCACACGGTCATCGGCCGTACGGTGCGCTTCCCGGAGACCACGGTCGCCGGTGAGCCGATCACCACGTACGCGTCCAACTCCGTCGGTGCCGCCGCCTATCGCCAGCTGGCCAGGGAGGTGCTCGCCCGGTGTCCCGCCGAGTGAGTCTGCCCGGAGCCGACGAACTCTTCCGTACGACCGGGGGGATGGCGCTCCAGGCGCCCTCGCCGCGGCGCGGTACGGACGAGTCGCCCGCCGCGGAGCACGCGGCGGCGTCGGCGCAGGGCACGGCGGGGGAGGGCCGCAGTCGGGAGGCTGAGGCCGGTACGGAGGGCTCGGTCGGCGCGCAGCGGCGGCCGCAGGAAGGTTCCGGTGCCCCTTCCGCCGGCGCTCGGCGGGGGAAGGGGCAGGGCCGCGGGGCGAACCGGCGGCCGAGCGGGCGCGAGCGGCACGACGAGAAGATCACGGTCTACGTCTCCGCGGAGGAGCTCATGGACCTGGAGCACGCGCGGCTGGTGCTGCGGGGCGAGCACGGCCTCGCGGTGGACCGCGGCCGCATCGTCCGCGAGGCGGTGGCGGTGGTCCTGGCGGACCTGGAATCCCGCGGCGACGCGAGCATCCTGGTCCGCCGCCTGCGCGGCCGCTGAGCCGCTGCCCGCGACCGGGGTGCGCGGGCGGGCCGGTGCGCGGCTGCTGGCCTGCTGCCCGCCCGGTGCGCGGCCGCTGAGCCGCTGCCCGGTGCGTGGCCGCCACCCCGCCCCGTTGGACTGCGCCGCGGGCCGCGCGCCGCGCGACTGCCCTGCGGGCCGGCTGGCGGCTGGGGCTGCGGCCACCGTGGGTGCCGCCGTGCGGCAGCGCGGCTTCCGCGGGTGCTGATCCCGCCTTCCGGGTGACCGGCTGACCTGTGGTTCGGCCGGGGTCGGCGCTTCCGCCCGGCTGGTCCGCTGTCACTGCACTGCCCTCGTGGTGGCCCGCCGTCCGGCTGCGCGGGTCCCCCGGCCGCTGCTCCCGCGCTGCGGCCGGGGGGCTGCCGTTCGGGTCGGCTGGGGTGCGGGAGGTTTCCCGGCCCTGTCCTGCCTCCCGTGCGGCTGCGCGTGGCAGCCTTGGGCCGGTCAGCCGCTCTTTCCGCACCACCCTGGACCGTGATGCCCTCTCCCGCCGAATCCGGCCGCCCGCCCCGTCGCCTGCTGGGCCGTGGCCCGTCCGCGCCCGTACCGGGCGGGGAGGAGGCTCTCCCCGATCCCGCACCTTCCCGAACCGGGGGGGAGCCCCCCGCACCCGCGGTGGCTGCCGGGGAGGCCCCGCCGAGCCCTGCCGAGCCCGCAGCGCGAGCCGCGGAGGGCCCGGCACGCCGCGAGCCCGGGGGCCAGGAGGCCGGTGAGCGGGCCGTGCGGGCCCCGGGAGGGGATCCCGCGGGTTCCGGGGCTCTGGCGGACCCCGAGGCGCTGCCGGGCGCCGTACCGGGCCCGGAGGGGCTGCCGGGCCCTGCCCCGGGCCGCGAGGGGCCGCTGCCAGGGCCTGTTCCGGGTCCGAACGGGGAGCACCGGCCCGGGCCGGCCCCCGACGGGCGGCCGGTCTCCGAGCCGGCGGGGAGTGACGGGCGGTTTCGGTTGCGGTTGGCGAATTTCGAGGGGCCGTTCGATCTGCTGTTGCAGTTGATCTCGCGGCACAAGCTCGACGTCACCGAGGTCGCGCTGTCCAAGGTCACCGACGAGTTCATGGCGCACATCCGGGCCATGGGGCCCGACTGGGATCTGGATCAGACGACCGAGTTCCTCGTCGTCGCCGCCACCCTGCTCGATCTGAAGGCAGCCCGGCTGCTGCCCGCCGCCGAGGTCGAGGACGAGGCCGACCTCGCCCTGCTGGAGGCGCGGGACCTGCTCTTCGCGCGGCTGCTCCAGTACCGGGCGTACAAGCAGGTCGCCGAGATCTTCGAGGCCCGCGCCGAGGCCGAGGGCAAGCGCTACCCCCGGACCGTCGGGCTGGAGCCGCACCACGCCGAGCTGCTGCCCGAGGTGGTCATCGGCATCGGAGCCGAAGGCTTCGCCCGGCTCGCCGTGAAGGCCATGCAGCCCCGGGCGAAACCGCAGGTCTACGTCGACCACATCCACGCACCCCTGGTCAGCGTGCGGGAGCAGGCCGGACTGGTCGTCGCGGTCCTCAAGGCGCGCGGCGAGGCGACCTTCCAGGAGCTCATCGAGGACGCCGGCGACACCCTCACCGTCGTCGCCCGCTTCCTGGCCCTCCTCGAGCTCTACCGGGAGAAGGCCGTGGTCCTCGACCAGGAGGACGCCCTCCAGACGCTCACCGTGCGCTGGTGCGGCGGGGACGGCGACGGGATGCCGACGGTGACCGACGAGTTCGACCGGATCGTGGAGGTCAAGGAATGACGACGGAGAGCGCCGTGGCGGCCCTCGCGCTGAAGCCCGCCCTGGAGGCCGTCCTCATGGTCGTGGACGAGCCCGCGACCGAGGCGCACCTCGCCAAGGTGCTGGAGCGGACCCCGCGCGAGGTGGCGTACGCGCTGCGCGAGCTCGCGGACGACTACGCCGTGCAGGGCCGCGGCTTCGAGCTGCGGCTCGTCGCCGGCGGGTGGCGCTTCTACACCCGCGCGGAGTACTCCGCGGCCGTCGAGCGCTTCGTACTGGACGGTCAGCAGGCCCGGCTGACGCAGGCCGCGCTGGAGACGATGGCCGTGGTCGCGTACCGCCAGCCGGTCAGCCGCTCGCGCGTTTCGGCGGTCCGCGGAGTCAACTGTGACGGGGTCATGCGGACCCTCCTGCAGCGCGGTCTGGTGGAGGAGGCGGGGACGGAACCCGAAACAGGTGCGATCCTGTACAGGACGACGAACTACTTTCTGGAGCGGATGGGCCTACGCGGCCTGGATGAGCTCCCGGAGCTCGCGCCCTTCCTCCCCGAGGCGGACGCGATCGAGGCCGAGAGCCAAGAGGGTGTTCCGTCGTTCGATCCGGACGCACCGGACACCGATGAAGACGACAAGACGACGGAACTTTGATGCGAAGCAACGGCAACGGCGGCGGCAACAGGAACAGCAGCGGCGGCGGTGGCGGCGGGCGTGGTAACGCCCGCGGCGGCAGCTCCTCCGGCGGCGGTGGCTACCGCGGCGGCGGCTCGGGCGGCGGTAGCTCCCGCGGCGGCAGTTCCTCCGGCGGGGGCTCCCGCGGCGGCAGCTCCTCCGGTGGGGGCGGCTACCGCAGTGGCAGCTCCTCCGGCGGGGGCGGTTCCCGCGGTGGCAGCTCCTCCGGCGGAGGCGGCTACCGCGGCGGTGGCTCCGGCGGCGGCTACCAGGGTGGCGGCTCCGGCGGCGGCTACCAGGGCGGCTCCGACTCGCGCGACCGCGACCAGGCACCCCAGCGCCCCCGCAACCCGCGCCCCGAGGAGCGCCGCTACGACGTGGGCCCCGAGGGCGAGCGCAACGGCCGCGGTGGCGCCAAGGCGGGCGGCGGCGGTGCCCGCGGCGCGGCCGACGCCGGCCGGGGCGGCTCCGGTGCCCGTGGCGCAGCCGCGCGCGGTGGTGCCAAGGGCGGCCCCAAGACCTCCAAGACCCCCGGCATCGGCGGGGCCGGCGGCCCGCGCAGCGGTCCCGGCAGCCGCAGCGGCCAGGCCCGCCCGCGCGAACTGGACGCGCGCATCGAGGAGCGCGTGCGCGACCGGTACGCCGACAAGCCCGTGATCAAGACCCCGAAGACCTTCCCGGGTGCCGAGGAGGAGGGGGAGCGTCTGCAGAAGGTGCTCGCCCGCGCCGGCATGGGCTCGCGCCGCGCCTGCGAGGAGCTCATCGAGCAGGCCCGCGTCGAGGTCAACGGCGAGATCGTGCTGGAGCAGGGCAAGCGCGTCCTGCCGAAGGACGAGATCAAGGTGGACGGCCTGACCGTCGCCACCCAGTCGTACCTGTTCTTCGCACTGAACAAGCCGGCCGGCGTCGTCTCCACCATGGAGGACCCGGACGGCCGCCAGTGCCTGGGCGACTACGTCACCAACCGCGAGACGCGTCTCTTCCACGTCGGCCGGCTCGACACCGAGACCGAGGGCATCATCCTGCTCACCAACCACGGTGAGCTGGCCCACCGCCTCACGCACCCGAAGTACGGCGTGAAGAAGACCTACGTCGCCGCCATCACCGGCCCGCTGCCGCGCGAGATCGGCAAGCGGCTCAAGGACGGCATCGAGCTGGAGGACGGGTACGCCCGCGCCGACCACTTCCGCGTCGTCGACCAGGTCGGCAAGAACTACCTGGTCGAGGTGACCCTCCACGAGGGTCGCAAGCACATCGTCCGCCGCATGATGGCGGAGGCCGGCTTCCCGGTCGAGAAGCTCGTACGGACATCCTTCGGGCCGATCGAGCTGGGCGACCAGAAGTCCGGCTGGCTGCGCCGCCTGACCAACACCGAGGTCGGCATGCTGATGCGCGAGGTCGGTCTGTAAGCCTCCCCCCTCCCCCGCACGAAGAAGAACCCGCGGCGCCTTCCGGCGCCGCGGGTTTTTTGCTTGTGCCGACCCCGGGACTCTGTTTATAGTCAACATGACTATTAAAGGGAGTGGGGGGCCGTCATGGGGTGGCAAACGAGCTGGACCGAGATCCTCGGATTCGCCACAGGGGCCCTGTGCGTCTGGCTGGTCGCCCGGCAGCACATCGCCAACTGGCCGATCGGCATCGCGAACAACGTCTTCTTCATCGTGCTCTTCGCCCGGGCCGGTCTCTACGCCGACGCGGGGCTGCAGATCGTCTTCATCGCCCTCGCCGCGTACGGCTGGTGGTCCTGGACCCACGGGGGTGGACCAGGAACGCCCGAAGCCCTGCCGGTGCGTCGCACCACGGCGCCCGAATGGGCCTGGCTGGCCACGGCGGGGGCGGTGGGGGTACCGGGCCTGACGCTGCTGCTCGGCAGCGTCACCGACTCCACCGTCCCGTTCTGGGACGCGCTGACCACGGGCCTGTCGCTCATGGCCACGTACGGGCAGTGCCGCAAGCTCGTCGAGTCCTGGTGGCTGTGGATCGCCGCCGACCTCGTCTATATCCCGCTGTACGTCTACAAGGGGCTCTACCTGACGTCCCTGCTCTACGTGGCCTTCCTCGCCCTGTGCGTCGTCGGGCTCCTCGGCTGGCGCCGGGCGCTCCCGGCGCGCGGCGCCCGTACGGCCCTGGAGGCGACGGCATGAAGCGTTACGGCCACGGCCTGGTCCTCGGCAAGTTCTACCCGCCGCACGCCGGCCACCACCACCTGGTGCGCACCGCCCAGGACCAGTGCGAGCGGCTCACCGTGCTGGTGTGCGCGGCCTCCGTGGAATCGGTGCCGCTCGCCGACCGGGTCGCCTGGATGCGCGAGGAGCACCCCGGGGCGCACGTGGTCGGCGCGGTGGACGACATCCCGGTCGACCTGCAGGACCCGGCGGTCTGGGAGGCCCACATGGCGATCTTCCGGGGCGCGGTGGGCCGGCGGGTGCACGCCGTCTTCACCTCGGAGGCGTACGGGACCGAGCTCGCGCGGCGGTTCGGCGCCGAGGAGGTCTGCGTGGACCCGCGGCGCACGATGTTCCCGGTGTCCGGCACGGCCGTACGCCGGGACCCGGCCGGGTCCTGGGAGTACCTCGGACCGGCGGTACGGGCCGCCCTGACCCGGCGGGTCGTCGTACTCGGCGCCGAGTCGACCGGGACGACGACGCTCTCCCGGGACCTGGCCGGGCACTACCGCCGGCGCGGCGGGGTGTGGGCGAAGACCGGGTGGGTCGCGGAGTACGGGCGCCAGTACAGCGAGGAGAAGCTGGCGGCCGCCCGCACGGCGGACCCGGCTGCCTCCTGGGCGGACGTGTCGTTCGCCTCGGCGGAGTTCCCGCTGATCGCGCGGCGCCAGGACGAGCAGGAGGAGCGGGCGGCCCGGCTGGGATCGCCGGTGCTGCTCTGCGACACGGACTCCTTCGCGACCGGTATCTGGCACGAGCGGTACATGGGCGGCCGCAACGCGGAGGTCGAGGAGATCGCGGCGCGGACCCGGCGGGACCTGTACGTGCTGACGGACCACGCCGACGTGCCCTTCGAGGACGACGGGCTGCGGGACGGACCGCAGCTGCGGCCGTGGATGACGCGGCGCTTCCGGGAGGAACTCGAAAGGACCGGGAGACGTTTCACGGTCGTCGCGGGGGACCGGGATACCAGGCTGGCGGCGGCCGTGGCCGCCGTCGACGCGCTGCTGGCCGAGGGCTGGCACTTCGCCGACCCGCTGCCGGAGAACGTACGGGCGGAGAGCCGGCCGTGAGTGTCCCTTACGACCCGTCCGCCTTCGAGCCGTTCGCCGTGACCGTGGACCTGGCCGTCTTCACCGTGCGGGGCGGCGCCCTGCACGTACTGCTGATCCGGCGCGGGCAGGAGCCGTACGCCGGCGCGTGGGCGCTGCCAGGCGGCTTCATCCTGCCCAGGGAGTCCGCGGAGACCGCGGCGCGCCGGGAACTGGCCGAGGAGACCGGCCTGGCGCCGGCCGTCGTCACCGCCCTGCACCTGGAACAGCTGCGCACCTACAGCGATCCGGACCGGGACCCCCGGATGCGGGTGGTCTCGGTGGCCTTCACCGCGCTGGTCCCCGACATGCCGGACCCGGCGGCCGCCGGCGGCGGGGACGCGGCCCAGGCCCGCTGGACGCCCGTGGGGGAGGCCGGCGCCCTGGCCTTCGACCACGCCTCGATCCTGGCCGACGCCCGGGAACGGGTGGGGGCGAAGCTGGAGTACACCTGCCTGGCCACCGCCTTCTGCCCGCCCGAGTTCACCCTCGGGGAACTCCAAAGCGTCTACGAGACCATCTGGGACACCGCCCTGGACCGGCCCAACTTCCGGCGCAAGGTCCTGGCCACGCCCGGCTTCGTCGAGGCCGTGCCCGGCGCCGCCCGCCTCACCGGCGGCCGCGGCAAACCGGCCGCGCTGTACCGGCCCGGGCCCGCGAACGCGCTCCACCCGCCCCTGCTCCGCCCCTCGGAAGGACACTGACCATGACCACGACCACCAAGCGAGCGGCGACGGGCGCCATGATCGGGCTGGCGCTGGGGGACGCACTCGGCTTCCCGACGGAGTTCAACGACGTACCGTCGATCCTGGCGAAGACCGGCCCGTGGCGCGAGATGAAGCTGCCGCGCCCGGCGATAGTCACCGACGACACCCAGATGACGCTGGCCCTGGCCCGCGGGATGCGCACGGCCGCCGGGCGGGGCCCGGTCGGCCCGCTGCGCCTCACCCGGCCGGTCCGGGAGGAGTTCGTCGACTGGTACCACTCCCCGGAGAACAACCGGGCCCCGGGCAACACCTGCCTGAAGGCCTGCAGCCTGCTGAACCTGCCCGAGCGGGACTGGCGCGACGCCAGCCAGATCGGCTCGAAGGGCTGCGGGGCGAACATGCGGGTGGTGCCGGTCGGGCTGGTGCCCGGCTGGACGCAGGAGGAGCGGGCCGGCGCGGCCCAGCTCCAGTCGGCCCTCACGCACGGCCACCCGACGGCGCTCGCCGCCTCCGACCTCACGGCGCGGGCGGTGCACCTGCTGGCGGCGGGGGCCGAGGTGACGGGCCTGGTCGGGCAGTTGCGCTCGTACGCCCTGGAGAACCGCACCCGCTACCACGAGCGCTGGCTCGGCGACCTGTGGATGCGGACCGCGTCCGACGCCTCGCCGGAATCCTTCATCGCACGCGGCTGGGACGAGTGCCTGGGCGTCCTGGACCGGCTGACGGCGGCCCTGCGCAACCCCTCGCCGGAGACCGACCCCTGCCTGACGACCGGAGACGGCTGGATCGCCGAGGAGGCCCTGGCCACCGCCCTGCAGTGCTTCCTCCTCTTCCCGCAGGAGCCGCTCCTCGCCCTGCGCCGGGCCGCCTGCACCCGCGGCGACTCCGACTCCCTCGCCTGCCTGGCCGGCGCCTTCGCCGGCGCCCACCTCGGCGCGGCCGCCTGGCCGCGCGACTGGCAGGACCGCATCGAGTACCGCGACGAACTCCTCGCCTTCGGCGCGCTCTGGGACGCGTGAGCCGTGCTGAACGCCCTGAGCCTCGACCTGACCCCCATCGTGGCGGACCAGCCCGATCCGCTGCTGTTCGCGACGGTGTCGGGCGCCCACCTGTACGGATTCCCGTCCCGGGACTCCGACGTCGACCTCCGCGGAGCCCACCTGCTCCCGGCGGCGGCCCTGCTGGGCCTGCGCGACCCGCAGGAGACCCGCAGCCGCATGTGGGACCACGACGGCACCGAGATGGACCTCGTCACGCACGACCTGCGCAAATTCGTGCGGCTCATGCTGAACCGCAACGGCTACGTCCTGGAGCAGCTGCTGTCCCCGCTCGTGGTCCACACGACCCCGGCCCACCAGGAGCTGGTGGCACTGGCGCCGGGCGTGCTGACCTCCCACCACGCGCACCACTACCGGGGCTTCGCGAACACCCAGTGGCGGCTCTTCGGGAAGACGGCGGAACTGAAGCCGCTGCTCTACGCGTTCAGGGCGCTGCTCACCGGGATCCACCTCATGCGCGCGGGCGAGGTGCAGGCGCACCTGCCGAGCCTCGTGGACGCGGTGCCGGAGGCTCCGGGGTACCTGGCGGGGCTGATCGAGGCGAAGGTGGCGGCCGAGCACGGGCCGGCCGCCGGCGTCGACGCGGCGCGGGTGCGGCAGGACTTCGAGGCGCTGCACGGGGTGCTGGACGCGGCCCAAGGCGGCTCGGCGCTGCCCGAGTACGGGTCGGCGTACGACGCGCTCGACGACTTCGTCGTCCGCAGCCGCGCCGCGGGCTAGGCGCGGCCCGCGGCCGAGGCGCGGCGGGTGCGGAGGAGGAAGTCCTCCACGCGCGGGCGGTCCGGTGCGGCGGGGAGCGGGGTGGTGGTCAGGGCGGCGTCGGCCTGCGTGGTGAGACGGGTCATCCAGGCGTCGACCTCGGACCAGGCGAGCTCGCCGCGCTTGACCGCCAGCAGGCGGTCGCGGTGGGCGCCGGCGTCGATGGTGAGGCGGCCCGTGCGCAGCAGGTCGCGGCAGGACAGGAGCAGGCGCAGCAGGTGCATGGCGTGCTTCCAGCGGGGGGCGCCGTGGACGCGGACGTCCGCGACGAGTTTGGCGTGCTGGGAGCTCGCGTAGCGGGTGAAGGTGGTGTGGGTCCGGCGGGAGAGGAACGCCTCGCGGAGGGAGAGGAGTTCCTCCCCGACGGGGGAGAGGCGCTCGACCAGGGGGGAGTGCAGGCACTCCAGGATGTTCGGGTTGGCGCGCAGGGCGAGTTCGCAGAAGCGTTCCAGCTCCCAGGAGAACTCCTCCTCGCGCGGCCCCTCCACGTGCGTCGGCGGCTTCTCGAAGCGCCAGAACAGCGGCGTCGGGGCGAGGTAGACACCGCGCCGGTCGGTGTCGCTCGCCTCCGTCGCCAGTCCGAACGCCCGCGACCCCATGACACACGCGTAGACCGTGTGGTCCCGCACCAGAGCGAGGTCCGTGTCGGGGACCGGCGGGGCCCCGGGGGCCCCAGGGGTCTCGGGGGTCTCGGGCGTCTGTTCGTCCATTCCGGGAGGGTAGGCGGACGCCGCGCCGCTACGCGAGCGAAATGGCGCCGTCCGGAGCGACCGTGATCTTCTTCTCGGCCAGCGGGCGGGTGGCCGGGCCGTGGGCCACCGCACCGTCCGCGACCTGGAACTTGCTGCCGTGGCAAGGGCAGTCGATGGTGCCGGCCTCCACCTTGTTCACGAGGCAGCCCTGGTGCGTGCACACCGCCGTGAAGCAGCGGAAGGACCCGGCCGTCGGCTGGGTGACCACCAGCTTCTCGTCCTTGAGGATCGTGCCCCCGCCGACGGGCACCTCCGAGGACTTCAGCAGGGCCTTGGCCGCCGTCCCCGGCGCCGACTCGGACGCCGCAGGCCCGGACGTCTGCGGGGTGGCCGCGTTGCCGCTCTCCTGCTTCGGCTCCTTCTCGTCCCCGCCGCCGCACGCGGTGAGCGCGCCGCCCGCCAGGGCCGCGGCGCTCACCGCCAGTACCGTGCGCCGGGCGGTGGGCGTGGGGTTGTTCGTACGGCTCTGCTCGGTCACGGGGGCTCCTCGCTCGGGGTGCCGGGATGGCGATGAGCATCCTGGCGTGTGCCGGGGCTCCAGGTGAAGCCCGCCACACGGTTTCATGTGGCGGGCCGCCGCCACGGGACCAGTTCCGCGGGGCTCCCCGGAGTTCGTACCACCTCCCACACGCGCAACACCGCGTCCCGGTTCAACGGCCCGTGCACGTGCGGGTAGCGGTCCCCGGATTCACCCTCCCGGCGGACCTCGGAGGTCAGGGCGCGCTCGTCGAGCTCCACGGCCAGCAGGGTGCCCGGCACGGCTGCGTAGTGCGTGACGGCGATGGCCAGCGCCGTCGGCCGGTCCGCCGAACAGTGCACGAAGCCCTCGGCGGCGAGCGAGGGCGGGGCGTACGGGAGCTCGGGCTCGGCGGTCCAGTCGGCGAGCGGTACGAGGTGGAAGATCATGCCCATCGTTCTACCGCAGCGGCCGCCGGGCGGCCCTGCGCCAAGTGGCGGCACTGTCCGGTCCGGGTGACATTGTCCGTGTTCCGAAGCCGGGTACGCCGCCTGCCGTGCGGCCCGGTCCCTCTTCGAAAGGCATGGCGATGGCGGGTAACGACCTCGGCTCCCTTCTGGGCGGTCTCCTCGGCGGCGGTGGCTCCGGTAGCGGCCAAAGCGGCTCCGGTGGCGGTGGCGGCGGCAATGTCCTCGGCTCGCTCCTCGGCGCCCTGCTGGGCGGCGGCGGTGCGGGCGGCGCCCGGGCGGCAGGTGGCGGCGGGAGCAACCCGCTCGGCGGGCTGCTGGAGATGCTGACCAAGTCGGGCTTGGCCGACCAGGCCAAGTCGTGGGTCGGTACGGGCGAGAACCAGCCGGTCAGCGGGGCCCAGATCGCCGACGCGCTGCCGTCCGACACCCTGCAGAAGGTCGCCGATCAGGCGGGGGTCACCCCGGAGAAGGCCGCCGACCAGATCGCGCAGGCCCTCCCGCAGGCGGTGGACAAGCTGACCCCCGACGGATCGATGCCCAGCGGTTCGCTCGAGGACATCATCAAGCAGCAGCGGCTCTAGCGGTTCCAGCGGCTCCACCGCTCAGGCAGCCGCTTCGCGAGGGCCCGGCCGCACCGTCCCACCCGACGGGCCGCCGGGCCCCGTGCCGTGCGGGCTGGCTACCCTGAGGCAGGCCCCGCCGTCACGCACCCCTGGAGCACCCCGTGAGAACCGCCGTCGTCATCGGAACCGGACTGATCGGCACCTCCGCGGCGCTCGCCCTGTCCGGCCGCGGGATCACCGTGCACCTGGTCGACCACGACCCGGCGCGGGCCCACACCGCCGCCGCCCTCGGGGCCGGCACGGAGGGGGCGTACGAGGGCACCGTCGACCTCGCGATCATCGCCGTACCGCCGGCCCACGTGGCCGCGACCCTCGCCGACGCGATCCGGCGGGGCCTGGCGCGGGCGTACGTGGACGTGGCCAGCGTCAAGGGCGGCCCGCGCCGCGAGCTGGCCGCGCTCGGCGTGGACGTGACGGCGTACATCGGCACGCACCCGATGGCGGGCAAGGAGCGCTCCGGGCCGCTCGCGGCGACGGCGGACCTCTTCGAGGGCCGGCCGTGGGTGCTCACGCCCACCCGGGACACCGACCACGAGGTGCTGAACCTGGCGCTGGAGCTGGTCTCCCTCTGCCGGGCCGTCCCCGTCGTGATGGACGCCGACGCGCACGACCGGGCGGTCGCCCTGGTCTCGCACACCCCGCAGCTCGTCTCCAGCATGGTCGCCGCGCGGCTGGAGGACGCCGACGAGACGGCCGTGAGGCTGTGCGGGCAGGGGATCCGGGACGTCACGCGGATCGCGGCGTCCGATCCCCGGATGTGGGTCGAGATCCTGTCGGCGAACCCGGGACCGGTGGCGGACGTACTCTCCGGGATCGCGGCGGACCTGGAAGAGACCGTCGAAGCGCTACGGGGCCTGCAGTCGGCCGACGAGGACAAGCGCCGCGGCGGCGCCGCCGGCATCGAGGACGTGCTGCGACGCGGCAACGCGGGCCGTGTCCGGGTACCGGGCAAGCACGGGGCCGCGCCCACCGTGTACGAGACGGTCGCCGTCCTCATCAGCGACAAGCCGGGCGAGCTGGCACGGATCTTCGCCGACGCGGGCCGGGCCGGCGTCAACATCGAGGACGTGCGGATCGAACACGCGACCGGACAGCAGGCCGGCCTGGTCCAGCTCATGGTCGAGCCGCGTGCGGTGGCTGCCCTGGAGGCCGAGCTGCGCGAGCGGGGCTGGGCGCTGCGCCAGCAGTAGCCGGGCCCGCCCGACCCCCGTTCGCAGGCACCCGCGGGCGGCCGGGGGCGGGCCGCCGGGGCTGGGCCGAACGGGGCGGGGCCGGGGAGCGCCGGGGCCCGGTAACCTTGGAGAGGGGCGCTTTGGCGCGCCCGGACACGTACGCGCAACCAGGAAGGTGCCCGCACCGTGGAAACCGCAGCTCCGTCCGCCGTGATCGTCGCCATCGACGGTCCCTCCGGCACGGGCAAGTCCAGCACCTCCAAGGCCGTGGCCGCCAAGCTCGGGCTGCGCTACCTGGACACCGGCGCCCAGTACCGGGCCATCACCTGGTGGATGATCACCAACGGCGTCGACACCGACGACCCGCACGCCATCGCGGTGGCCGCGGGCAAGCCGGCCATCGTGTCCGGCACCGATCCGGCCGCCCCCACCATCACCGTCGACGGCGAGGACGCCGCGGGCCCGATCCGGACCCAGGAGGTCACCTCCAAGGTCAGCGCGGTCAGCGCCGTCCCCGAGGTCCGCACCCGCATCACCGAGCTCCAGCGCTCCATCGCCGCCGCGGCCGTCGGCGGGATGGTCGTCGAGGGCCGGGACATCGGCACCACCGTGCTGCCCGACGCCGACCTCAAGATCTTCCTGACCGCCTCCCCCGAGGCCCGCGCCGTGCGCCGCAGCGGAGAGCTGCGCGGCAAGGAGGCCGCGGACCTCGCGGCCACCAGGGAGGCGCTGATCAAGCGGGACGCCGCCGACTCCGGGCGCAAGACCTCCCCGCTGGCCAAGGCGGACGACGCCGTCGAGGTGGACACCACCGAGCTCACGCTCGACCAGGTGATCGAGTGCGTGGTCACCCTCGTCGAAGAGAAGCGGGCGGGCCGCAAGTGAGCGATACGCCCTCCCTCAAGGGTGCGGCGGTCGGCCGGCGGATCGGCATCGGGCTCATGTACGGGCTGTGGAAGCCGCGTGTGCTGGGGGCCTGGAAGGTGCCCGCCTCCGGCCCCGTCATCCTGGCCGTGAACCACTCGCACAACATCGACGGCCCCATGCTCATGGGCACCGCCCCCCGGCCGCTGCACTTCCTGATCAAGAAGGAAGCGTTCGTCGGCCCCCTCGGCCCCTTCCTCGAAGGGATCGGGCAGGTGAAGGTCGACCGCAGCGGCGCCGACCGCGGCGCGATAGGCCGCGCCCTCGGCGTGCTCGACAATGGTGGAGCCCTGGGCATCTTCCCCGAGGGCACCCGGGGCGAGGGCGACTTCGCCTCGCTGCGCGCGGGCCTCGCGTACTTCGCGGTCCGCGGCTGCGCGCCGATCGTGCCCGTCGCCGTCCTCGGCAGCACCGAGCGCCGCGGCCGGCTGGTCAAGGCGCTGCCGCCGCTGAAGAGCCGGGTGGACGTCGTCTTCGGCGACGCCTTCGACGCCGGGGACGGCAGTGGCCGCCGCACCCGTACCGCGCTGGACCAGGCCACCGTACGCATCCAGGACCGGCTGACCGCCCACCTGGCCGACGCCAAGCGCCTCACCGGGCGCTGAGCGAGACTTGACCCTAGTAGTGGAACCGCGCTGCGCGGGTGCCACCGATCACCACGAACGACGAGGAACGGACTTCATGAACGACCAGCACGACCACGGAGCACTTGGCGACGCCGAGTACGCGGAGTTCATGGAGCTCGCCGCGGAGGAAGGCTTCGACGTCGAGGACATCGAGGGCGCGATCGAGGAGGCAGGCCACGGCCCGCTTCCCGTGCTCGCCGTCGTCGGCCGCCCGAACGTCGGCAAGTCGACCCTGGTGAACCGCATCATCGGCCGCCGCGAGGCCGTCGTCGAGGACAAGCCGGGCGTCACCCGCGACCGCGTCACCTACGAGGCCGAGTGGGCCGGGCGCCGCTTCAAGGTCGTCGACACCGGCGGCTGGGAGCAGGACGTCCTCGGCATCGACGCCTCCGTCGCCGCCCAGGCCGAGTACGCCATCGAGACCGCCGACGCGGTCGTCTTCGTCGTGGACGCCAAGGTCGGCGCCACCGACACGGACGAGGCCGTCGTCAAGCTGCTGCGCCGGGCCGGCAAGCCCGTCGTGCTGTGCGCCAACAAGGTCGACGGCCAGAGCGGCGAGTCCGACGCGGCCTCGCTGTGGTCGCTGGGCCTCGGCCTGCCGCACCCGGTCTCCTCCCTGCACGGCCGCGGCACCGGCGACATGCTGGACGCCGTCCTGGAGGCCCTGCCGGAGGCCCCCGCGCAGACCTTCGGCACCCCCATCGGTGGCCCGCGCCGCATCGCCCTCATCGGGCGCCCGAACGTCGGCAAGTCCTCGCTGCTGAACAAGGTCGCGAAGGAGGAGCGGGTCGTCGTCAACGAGATGGCCGGCACCACCCGCGACCCGGTCGACGAGATGATCGAGCTCGGCGGCATCACCTGGAAGTTCGTCGACACCGCCGGCATCCGCAAGAAGGTCCACCTCCAGCAGGGCGCCGACTACTACGCCTCGCTGCGCACGGCCGCCGCCGTCGAGAAGGCGGAGGTCGCGGTCATCCTGATCGACGCGACCGAGAACATCAGCGTCCAGGACCAGCGCATCATCACCATGGCCGTCGAGTCCGGCCGTGCCATCGTGATCGCGTACAACAAGTGGGACGAGCTCGACGAGGAGCGCCGCTACTACCTCGAGCGCGAGATCGAGACCGAGATGCAGCAGGTCTCCTGGGCGCCCCGGGTGAACGTCTCGGCGCTCACCGGCCGCCACATGGAGAAGCTGGTCCCGGCCATCGAGACGGCCCTCGCGGGCTGGGAGACGCGCGTCCCCACCGGTCGGCTGAACGCCTTCCTCGGTGAGATCGTCGCCGCCCACCCGCACCCGGTCCGCGGTGGCAAGCAGCCGCGCATCCTGTTCGGCACCCAGGCGGGCACCAAGCCGCCGCGGTTCGTCCTCTTCGCCTCCGGCTTCCTGGAGCACGGCTACCGGCGCTTCGTCGAGCGCCGCCTGCGCGAGGAGTTCGGCTTCGACGGCACCCCGATCCACATCTCGGTGCGGGTGCGCGAGAAGCGCGGCGCTCAGCACAAGAAGAAGTAGCGGCGGCAGGCGCCACCGGGCGCCGGGGTCAGTAGCCCCGGCGCGGAGCGGGCGGCAGGGCCGCCGGGATGTGCTGCATCCCGGTCTGGTGCTGCCGCCCGCCGGCGTGTGCGTACGAGTACGCGGGCTGCGGCTGCGGGGCGTAGGCGGACTGCCAGGGGTCCACCTGCTGCCATGCGGAACCGTTCCAGCCGCTGCCGTACGAGCCGCCGGCCTGGCCGCCGTACGAGAACGCCGTGAACCCGAGGTCCTCCTCGCCCGTGCGGTCGCCCGGCAGGGTCCGGAAGGAGCGCAGGTACTCCGAGTACAGCGTGTCGTAGATCGGGGTGTGCGAGGCGGCCGGGGTGCTGTCCCGGTCCCGTGCGTGGCGCATCGGGGGGACGGTGCTCGGATGGGACGGGGCGCGGGAGACGTCGTATGAATGCACGTATCAGCCAACGAACCCGAACCCCTGCGGATGCGGGGTGACCGGGCGGAAAACGCAGATCGCCGGGGGTGTGCGGGACGGACCGCACACCCCCGGCGCACGCCGCCCGGCCCCCTTCGCAGGGGGCGGACGGCCGTTTGCGGGGCGGGAAGGACTCAGGCGCCCGCGGTGCCCGCCAGGGGCATCGAGGCGGCCACCAGCTTGCCGTCGGCCGCGGCCTTGTCCAGGGCGTCGCGGAGCAGGTCCTCGCGGGGCTGCTGGCCGATGGAGCCGACGGGGGCGGCGTAGATCAGGACGCGCTGGGTCTTGTTGACCGCGGCCCGCCAGCCGTCGGTGACCGACAGCGCCTGGTGCGCCTGCCACCAGGCGACCTGGCCGGCGCCGTCGGCGCCGGGCTGCAGCACGGCGTGCAGCTGGCCCGCGGCGAGCAGGACCGACCAGCCGTTCAGCGGGGAGGGCAGCTCGCCGGTGTCGGTGACCGGGATGAAGCCCTGCTCGATGAGGAGCGGGAGGAAGTCGTCGCCGGGGCCGGTGGTGCCGGGGCGGGCGATGGCCGCGGTGGGCTCGACGACCAGGGCGGGGTGCAGGTCGCCGCCGATCAGGATCAGTCCGCTGGTGATGCCGAGGACGGCCTGGCCGCCGGGGACGGACTGCGGTACGCCGTCGTCGGCGCCGGAGCCCGGGGTGTACCCGGTGATGGAGCGGACGGCGCCCTGGAGCTGCTCCTCGGAGACGGAGACGACCTGCGAGGGGATGCACCCGGCGTGGGCGAAGGCGAGGACGGCGGTCTCGTCGCCGACGAACAGCACGGTGCTGGTCTGCTCGCGCTCGGAGTCGCCGGGGGTGCGGCAGGAGGTGCAGTCGTAACTGCCCGGGGACCCGTCGCCGACGAGCAGCCGTTCGGCCTCTTCGTCGCCGATCTCGGCACGTACCTCATCACTGACGTCGAGCATGCGCGGCACGGGTGGCTCCTCGGACTAGGCGTGCGGGGCCGGGGGGTTCCCGACTCGCCGGGCTCAACGGGGGAGCGGCGGCCGGGGTCACGCCGTTTGAGGGAACGGAATCGAACCGGACACCCGCAGGGGTGAACGGTGAGACCGGGGCTTTGTTTTCTCGCCAACTGTTTTTTGATTGTGTGCAGTTGGTGGCCGGAGCTGTTCGTTTTGTGGTGGGCGGTGGGGTGGGCCGGGCGGGTGGGCCGCGGGAGCGGGCGGTGTGGCGGGGCGGGGCGGCCGGGGGCGCTGCGTAGCGTGACGCGATGCGCAACCTCGGGATCCCGGCTGCCGTCGCCGTCGCCGCGGTGCTGTTCGTCCTCGGGCCGGGGGCGGCGGCGGCGGCCGCACCGCCGCCGCCGGCTCCCGGCTCCCCGGGGGTGCGCGTGCCGCGCACGGGGGACTGCGGGCCGGGCGGGGAGTGGCCGTGGGACTGTGTCGCCGACTGCGAGAGCGGTGGGCGGTGGGCGGTGAACACCGGCAACGGCTTCTACGGGGGGCTGCAGTTCTGGCAGCCGACGTGGGAGGAGCACGGGGGGCTCGCGTATGCGGCGCGGGCGGATCTGGCGAGCCGGGAGCAGCAGATCCGGGTGGCGGAGGGTCTGCTCGGCACGCAGGGGTGGGAGGCGTGGCCGGTGTGCGCGAAGCGGTACGGGCTGGCGGGGCGGATGCACGTGGTGCGGCGCGGGGACACGCTGGTCGAGGTCGCGCGGAGGCATCGGGTGGCGGGGGGCTGGCGGGCCTTGTACGAGGCGAACCGGACCGTGGTCGGCCCCCGCCCCGAAGCCCTCCGGGCCGGCACCCTCCTGACCCTCCCCCCGGCCCCGCCGCCGGCGCCCCCGTCGGTGCCGGTGCCGGTGCCCGCGGGGCCCGTCGCCCCGGCTCCCGCGCCTCGAACGCCGACGGGGCCGGATCCTGGCTGATGCCGCCTCTTGGCGAACTGGACGGCCCGCAGGGCCATCTCGGCCCCGCCGGCGTTCGAGGCGCGGGGTCCGGGGGTGGCCCCGGGGCTTCGGCCGGGCGGCAGACTGTTCGCATGCTCGAGACCTCCGCGCGACTGCTGCGCCTGTTGTCCCTGTTGCAGGCCCACCGCGAGTGGAGCGGCGCCGCTCTCGCCGACCGCCTCGGCGTGACACCGCGGACCGTGCGGCGCGACGTGGACCGGCTCCGCGAGCTCGGGTACCCCGTGAACGCGAGCCCCGGTACCGGCGGCGGGTACCAGCTCGGGGCCGGGGCCGAGCTGCCGCCGCTGCTGCTCGACGATGACGAGGCCGTCGCCGTGGCCGTGGGCCTGCGTACGGCCGCGGGCAACGGCGTCGAGGGCATCGGCGAGGCCTCCGTACGGGCCCTCGCCAAGCTGGAGCAGGTGCTGCCGTCCCGGCTGCGCGGCAGGGTCTCCGCGCTCAACCGGTTCACCGTGCCGATGCTGCGCGGCGCGGCGGGCTCCGCCGTCGAACCCGCCGTGCTGACCGAGCTCGCCACCGTCTGCCGCGACAGCGAGCGGCTGCGCTTCGGGTACCGGGACCACGGGGGCGCGGTCAGCCGCCGTACCGTCGAGCCGCACCGGCTGGTGTGCACCGAGCGCCGCTGGTACCTCGTCGCCTGGGACCTCGACCGGGAGGCCTGGCGGACCTTCCGGGCCGACCGGATCGAGCCGCGGCCACCGCACGGCCCGCGGTTCACCCCGCGCCCGCCGCCGGCCGAGGACCTGGCCGCGTACGTCTCCGAGGGCATCGCCCAGCGCGTGTACGCGGCGCGGGCCGTCGTACGGCTGAGGGTGTCGGCGCGGGAGGCCGCGCAGATCATCGGGCCGAGCGACGGAGCACTGGAACCGGTCGACGAGGAGAGCTGCATCCTGCGGACCGGGGCGGTGAACCTCGACGTTCTGGTGATTCACATCATGCTGATCGGCTGTGAGTTCGAAGTCGTCGAACCGGTTGAGCTGACGGACCGTATCAGGGCTGCGAGGGATCTCCTCGGACGGGCCTTGGAGCCTCGTTCCGTGAAGGAGATGTAAGGAACCCGAGTGGGTCTCGAGTGTAATTCCAAGACCCTGGAAGTAAATTCCGAAGACGATTTTCCCCCGGGCGTGTCGCGCGGCGGAAAGAAATGGATTCGCCCGAACTCGGCTGTCAAAAAACTGTCGACAATCCGTGACACAAGCGTGACCCGGGACGGACGAACCTCCGGGCGTACGGCTGACGTTGCGGCCATATGAACGACAACGGCGGGCCCGGTCGATGACCGGGCCCGCCGAAAGTCGCGCGTGCGTACCTGCTTCGTGCGTACCGTCCCCGCTCAGCCCCCGGCTACCGGGCGGGCGGAGGTGCCGCGGGCCGCGGCCCGCTCGGCGTGGACCGGGCGCCGGCTGCCGGCCGGCGTGACCGGGGTGCGCTCGGAGCGGATCAGGTGCGGCCGGGACGGGATGTGCGCGGCGGGCCGGGGAGTCGGGGAGTGCCCGGCGGGCAGGGCGGCGGCCGCGGCCGGCCGGGCCGCCGGCTCCGCGGTCTCGACCGGGCCCCGGAACTGCCACTTCCCGCCCGCGGAGAGCAGCGGCACGAGTACGCCGGTGAGCGGCGCGGGCACCCGCCCGGCCTCCATCCGGCGGCGCAGCTGCTCGCGCAGGCCGAAGACGTAGGCCTCGACCGCGGCGATGAGCGGCTCGCACCAGGGCAGGGCGAGCAGGATCAGCAGGCCGGCCGACCAGCCGAGCAGGACGTCGCTGACCCAGTGGGTGCCGAGGTAGACGGTGGTGGCGCCGACGCTGAGCGAGACCACCGCGGAGACCACGGACAGCACGCGCCGGGTGACCACGGTGGAGGCCAGGTAGGCCAGGATTCCCCAGGTCACGACGGCGTTGGCGGTGTGGCCGGAAGGAAATATATCGCCGCCCGCGAAGAGCTCCGCGGAGCCGATCTGCGTGGCGTAGTGCGGGCCGAGCCGGCCGAGGCCGAGCTTGACGGCGCCGACGGTGATGTTGAGGAGCAGCAGGGCCACGCCGAGGGTGATCAGCGGGCGCAGCGTGTGCTGCCGCCAGGAGCGCCACCCGAGCCAGGCCGCGACCATGACCGCGGTGGGTCCGCGCTGGCCCAGGACGACGAGGTAGTCGAGGAAGGCGTGCAGCTGGGGCCACTGCTCGTAGGGCCGGAAGAACATGACCTGCCAGTCCAGGCGGACGAGCCAGGACGTGGTCAACACGGCCACGACGATCGCGATGTAGAAGGCCAGGGTTGACCCGAGGAGCACGACGCGGTGCCGGCTCATCCGCGGTGTCTGCAGATGAGCCGGTCGCTCTGGTTCCCGGTCGAGCCGGGCGAACACCCGCTCCAGACGGGTCAGGATTTGGTCGGTACGCACTCAATCGACGTTACCGCGCGCCGATGGTCGGCCCGGTCGAATCGCGGGCTTTGTGATGACCATGTGATGTGGAGTGGGTCTCACGCGGTACTTAATTCCGGGTGTTCGGGCATTAGTTGGAGTCGCCCGATCCAATGCCCCGGCCAATTTTCCAGACACTTAACCCGGCTTTATCGACGCAGGTCAATCACTGCGGTTACGGCGGGCCCGAGCCGTTCAGCCAGAACGCCCCGTAGGCCGCCGAGGCGAGGGCGGCCGCGCCCAGCACGGCGGCCGCCCGGCCCGTCCGCCACCGGGCCAGCGCCACCGCCGCCGGCAGCAGCAGCGGGAAGGCGGGCAGGAGCAGCCGGGGTTTGGAGCCGAAGTACCCGGACGCGCACAGCGCCAGCGCCACCACGATCCCGCAATAGACGAGGAGCGGCGCCGGCTGGCGCCCGCGCACGCACAGGCCGTACAGCCACAGCACCAGGGCCACGCCCGCGATCAGCCCGACCCCGGCGAGGAAGGCGGAGGAGGCGAGCCTCGCCCCGATGAACCGGGCGAAGGCCCAGCCGCCGTCGAAGCCGTTGCCCCAGCCGCCCTGCACGTCCAGGTACCCCAGCAGCCCGCCGCCGGTGCGCGCGCCGACCCACAGCACGTACGCCGCCGCTCCCGTCGGGGCCAACAGGGCCCCGGCCGCCGCCCGCCAGGACCGCTCCCCGCGCCGCCAGGCCAGTACGGCGGCCACCCACAGCGCCGCGACGACCGCGGCCCCGACCGGGCGGGTCAGCCCCGCCCCGGCCGCGAGGAGGCCCGCGGTGATCCACCGCCCGCGCAGCATCCCGTACAGGGACCAGGCCGCGAGGGCGGTGAAGAGCGACTCGCTGTACGCCATGGACTGCACGACGGCGACGGGCAGCGCGGCCCAGACCGCGACGGCGAAGACCCCGGCCCGCTGGCCGTGGAGGAGGTCGGCGACCGCGAAGATCCCCCAGGCCGCGGCGAGCCCGGCGAGCGCCGACACCACGAGGCCCGCGGAGCCGTACGACAGTCCGCTCGCCGCCGACACCAGCCGCTCCAGCCAGGGGAGCAGCGGGAAGAAGGCGAGGTTGGAGTGGACGTCCCCGTTCGGGAGGACCACCTCGTACCCGTACCCCTCGGCGGCGGTCCGGGCGTACCAGAGCGAGTCCCAGCGCGCCGAGAGCAGTGTGTGCGGGCTGCTGCCGGCGGCCGCCCCCCACACGCCGAGCACGGCCAGCCCGAGCAGCCGGACCGCCGCGAAGACGGCCAGGGCGGGCGCGGCCCGACGAAATCCAAGATCTTTCACGGGCACGATTATCGAGGGCGCGGGAGCCCGCGAGTGGCCGAGAACCACTGGGCGTGAGCGTGCGTGTACGCGGGGGAGAGCGGGCGGGGAGACGAGGTGGCGGGAGTGGCGCACACCACACGGCGGCCGGTGCCGGGATGAGAGCTTGACCACGTGTGGGACAGCCGAACTCGCGTACGCTGACTCTTCACTCGCGTGTCGACGCCGGACCCCGTAGGACGCCACACCGCACACAGAACCCCACCGTGGCCCCACAAGACGCTGGTCCGCCGAGTGCGAGGGATCACCTGGGAGGTACATGCATGTCGGGGACGAACGTGGCCGGCGACAGGAACCCTTCCCCCTGGCAGCGACTCGGCGCCATCTCCGGCGGGGCCAGCCGCTGGGCCGTGCTGGCCGTCCTGTGCGTCAGCCTGGTGCTCGTCGCGCTCGACGCGACGATCCTCCACGTCGCCGTCCCCTCCGTCACCGAGGACCTGCGTCCTGGCTCGATCGAGCTCCTGTGGATCGTCGACGCCTACCCGCTGGTGTGCGCCGCCCTCCTGATCCTCTTCGGCACCCTCGGCGACCGCGTCGGCCGCCGCCGGATCCTCCTCCTCGGCTACGGGCTCTTCGGCGCCGCCTCCGCGATGGCGGCCCTCGCCGACAACGCCCAGGTGTTGATCGCCGCCCGCGCCCTGCTCGGGGTCGGCGGCGCGATGATCATGCCCGCCACCCTCTCGATCCTGCGCCAGGTCTTTCCCGACCGGCGCGAGCGGGCCCTCGCCATCGGCATCTGGACCGCCGTCGCCGCCATCGGCGCGGCCGGCGGTCCGGTTCTCGGCGGCTTCCTGGTCCAGCACTTCTGGTGGGGCTCGGTCTTCCTCATCAACATCCCGCTGATGGCGCTGATCCTGCCGCTCGGCCGCTGGCTGCTGCCCGAGTCCAAGGGCTCGTGCGACGGGCCGTGGGACGTACTCGGCGCGCTCATGGCCGCCGCCGGTGTGCTCGGCGCGGTCCTCGGGGTGAAGCGGCTCGGCGCGGAGCGGCAGTTGGCCGACCCCGAGGCGCTGGTTCCGCTGGTGCTCGGGGCGGCCCTGGTGATCCTTTTCGTCCGGCGGCAGAAGCGGCGGCAACATCCGCTGATCGACATGCGGATGTTCTCCCGCGCCGCCTTCACGACGTCCGTCGGCTGCATCGTGCTCGCCATGCTGGCGCTGGTCGGCCTGGAGCTGATCGCCGTCCAGTACCTCCAGCTGGTGCTGCACCTCAGCCCCCTGGAGACCGGGCTGCGGCTGCTGCCGCTCACCTTCGCCGCCATGGCCGCGGGGGCCACCGGGTCGTACACGCTCGCGCGGATCGGGCCGCGGACGATGGTGTCGCTGGGCTTCCTGCTGACCGCCGCAGCCGTGCTCCTGCTCACCTTCATGGGGCAGCAGGACCGGCCCGTGCTGCTGACGGTGGGCTTCATCCTGCTCGGCTTCGGCCTGCAGACCACCCTGTTCGGGGCGTACGAGTCGATGCTGAGCGAAGCTCCGGCGGATACGGCCGGGGGCGCGGCCTCGATCGGCGAGACCTCGTACCAGCTGGGCGCGGGCATGGGCATCGCGCTGCTCGGCAGCGTGATGAACGCGGCCTACGCGCCGGGGCTGGCGCGGGTGCCGGGGGTCTCGGCGGCGGACTCGGCGCGGGCGGCGAACTCCCTGGGCGAGGCCTACCAGATCGCCGCGCGGCTGGGCGGGCCGGCGGGGGAGTCGCTGTACGAGGCGGCGCGGCACTCGTTCGTGCAAGGGCTGCACGTGACGTTGGTGGTGAGTGCGGGACTGCTGCTCGCCGGGGCGGTGATGGCGCTGAAGCTTCCGCGCGTCATGGAGTGCTCCGACCCGGCCGGGGCCGAGCCGGTCCGCCTCCCGGCGCAGGCCACGTCCGAGCGCGCCCCGGCCGTCGGCTGACCCGGCGGTCGGCTGACCCTGCCGTCGGCTGACCCGGCCGCCGCGGCGAACGGCAGGCCGGGGTGGACCAGCGGCGGGGGTAGGGCCAAACTTGCAGCGCTAGGTTTCGTCCAGGCCCGCCGGGAGGCCCCCGTGTCCTTCGTTCCCACCGATCCGCTCGGGCTCGACGAGCTCCTCAGCCCCGAGGACCTCGCCGTACGCGACACCGTCCGCGACTGGGCCGCCGACCGCGTGCTGCCGCACATCGCCGAGTGGTACGAGAGCGGCGAGCTGCCCGGGATCCGGGAGCTGGCCCGGGAGCTCGGGGCGATCGGGGCGCTCGGGATGTCCCTCACCGGGTACGGCTGCGCCGGCGCCAGCGCCGTGCAGTACGGCCTGGCCTGCCTGGAGCTGGAGGCCGCCGACTCCGGGATCCGCTCCCTCGTCTCCGTCCAGGGATCCCTCGCGATGTACGCGATCTGGAAGTACGGCTCCGAGGAACAGAAGCAGCGCTGGCTGCCCGGCATGGCGGCCGGTGAGCTGATCGGCTGCTTCGGGCTCACCGAGCCCGATGTCGGATCGGACCCCGCCGCGATGCGGACCCACGCCAAGCGCGACGGCACCGACTGGGTGCTGAACGGGCGCAAGATGTGGATCACCAACGGGTCGGTGGCCTCCGTCGCCGTCGTGTGGGCGCAGACCGACGAGGGGATCCGCGGCTTCGCCGTCCCGACCGGCACCGCCGGTTTCTCGGCTCCGGAGATCAAGCACAAGTGGTCGCTGCGGGCCAGCGTCACCAGCGAGCTCGTGATGGACGACGTACGCCTGCCGGCCGACGCCGTGCTCCCGGGCGTCACCGGGCTCAAGGGACCGCTCGGCTGCCTCAGCCACGCGCGGTACGGGATCATCTGGGGTTCCATGGGCGCGGCGCGCGCCAGCTTCGAGGCCGCGCTCGGCTACGCGAAGACGCGCGAGCAGTTCGGCAGGCCCATCGGCGGCTTCCAGCTCACCCAGGCCAAGCTCGCGGACATGGCGCTGGAGCTCCACAAGGGCATCCTGCTCGCCCACCACCTGGGCCGGCGGATGGACGCGGGCACCTTGCGGCCGGAGCAGATCAGTTTCGGCAAGCTCAACAACGTCCGCGAGGCCATCGACATCTGCCGCACCGCGCGGACCATCCTCGGCGCCAACGGGATCTCGCTGGAATACCCCGTCATGCGCCACGCCACCAACCTGGAGTCGGTCCTCACCTACGAGGGCACCGTCGAGATGCACCAGTTGGTGCTGGGCAAGGCGCTCACCGGGCTCGACGCCTTCCGTTAGGCCCGGGAGGACCGGAGGGAGCCCGTGAGAGCCCTGCTCAGCTCTGGTTGAAGAAGTCGCGCGAGCGGCCGCCGGGCTCGCCGCTCACGATCTGGGTGTCGGCCGGGGTCAGCAGGAAGACCCTGGTCGCCACCCGCTCGATCGAACCGCGCAGCCCGAAGGTCAGTCCGGCCGCGAAGTCGACGACGCGCTTCGCGTCGCCCGGGTCCATGGACGACAGGTTCACGATCACCGGGACGCCCTCGCGGAACAGCTCGCCGATGCCCCGCGCGTCACGGAAGCCGTCCGGGGTGACCGTCGCGATCCGACGGCCCTGCCCGACGGCCGACTCCGACGCCACCTTGACGCGCGGGTCGGTGACCCACTGGTCGCCCGGGCCGGACACCGAGCCACCCTGGCCGGCCTCCGCGTAGTCGTCGTCGTAGTAACGCTCGTCGTCGCTGTCTTCCACGAGACCCAGCCAGGCACTCGCCTTGCGCACCGAACCCATGGACGCCTCCTCTCACCGCGGTCAGTTGTCTTCTCTCCGCTGCCCCTATGGTCGTCCATGATGCTGACAACGCGCCAAGTGGATAGTCGCCGCGCAGGCTTTTCGTGACGGTACTGGTGCAGAACATCCGTTGCACCGTCAAGGATCCCGGCCGGTACCACTGCTGACTGAGTGAAAATACGACCACTGCTGCCGTGCGGGTGACCGACGGGGACGTACGGGTGAAGGACGCGGCTCGATACGATGCGCGTCGGGTACGCGTATGACACACGGGGGAAGCGGATTGTTCGGCATCGTCAGACCTTGCACGCACCGGCTGGGGGAGCGGTTCAAGTCGGAGTGGATGGCCCATCTGTGCGGGCTGTGCCTGGCACTTAGAGGGGACCACGGGCAGTTCGCCCGGATCGTCACGAACTACGACGGTTTGCTCGTCTCTGTTCTGACGGAGGCTCAGTCCGGCCCCGCACCCGGCGCCCGCCGCACCGCGGGCCCCTGTCCCCTGCGCGGCATGCGCACCGCCGCGGTGGCGAACGGCGAGGGGGCGCGGCTCGCGGCCGCCGTCTCGCTCGTGCTGGCCTCCGCGAAGGTGCGCGACCACGTGGCCGACCGGGACGGGCTGTTGGCCCGCGCCCCGATCGCCGCCGCCGCCCGTCGGGTGGCCCGGGGCTGGGACCGCGCGGGCGCCCGCACCGGGGCCTCGCTCGGCTTCGACACGGCCGTGCTCGTCGACGCCGTGGACCGGCAGCCGGGCATCGAGATCCTGGCCGGCCCGGGGACTCCGGTGCTCGTGGTCACCGAGCCCACCGAGACCGCGACGGCCGCCGCCTTCGCGCATACCGCGACCCTCGCCGGACGGCCAGGCAACGCGCCCGCGCTCGCCGAGGCGGGCCGGTACTTCGGGCGCCTCGCGCACCTGCTGGACGCGGTCGAGGACCAGGCCGCGGACCGCGCGGCCGGAGCCTGGAACCCGCTGACCGCCACCGGTACCCCGCTCACCGAGGCCCGGCGGCTCTGCGACGACGCCCTGGAGGGGATCCGGCTCGCGCTGCGCGAGGTGGAGTTCGCGGACGCCGGGCTCGCCCACCGGCTGCTGGTGCACGAGCTGCGCACCTCCGTGGACCGGGCCTTCGGGACGAGCGGCTGCGCGCACCGCCACGACGGCTCCGCCTCGGCGGGGGGCTTCGGGCCGCCGCCGCAGGGATACGGGGCCCCGGGCGCGGGCCCTGCGTACGGGACCGCCGATCCGTACGGCACCGGCAATCCGTACGCCCCCGGCGGGCCCGGGATGCCGCCGCCGCCCATGGGGCCGGGCGGCGGTGGTGGCGGTGGCGGCGGGATACCCCCGCAGAAGCCGCGCCGCGGGCTGCTCGCGGGCTGCGCGGTGGCCCTCGGGCTGTTCTGCACCTGCCAGCTGTGCTGTAGCGACCACGAGGGTCCGTGGTCCCGCAAGAAGCGCGATCCGTGGTGTGACGCCTGCGACTGCGACCCCGGCTGCGGGAACTGCGACTGCGGCTGTGACGGGTGCGACTGCTGCTGTCCCTGCGACTGCTGAGCATCGGTCAGAAGGCCGCAGGCCCGGACGGCGTACCGGGAGGTTCCCGTGCCAGCCTGCGGGGGAAGGGCTGAGCGGCATGAGCGCTGACGCACATGACATCGACCCCGATCCCGACGTGGCGTGGAAACAGTGGCACGAACACCGGGTGGCCGCCGTGTCCGCCCCCTACGGCCCCCTCGCGCTGATCGGCACCCACTGGCTCGCCGACTACCCGGAAGGTCGAATTCCGGCCGTTCCGGGGCGCTGGCGCACCACCGGGGCGGGAGTGACCCTGGCCGCGGCCGCCGAGGACGGCATCAGTCTGGACGGCGAGCCCTTCACCGGTGACGTCGTGCTCGCCGCGGACGGGAGCCCGCCCTCGCACTCCCGCATCGCGGCCGGGGACGTACGGCTCGTCGTGATCCGGCGGGAGGGGGAGTGGGCGGTGCGCGTCTTCGACCCCGCCTCCGGGGCCCGCGCCGCCTTCGCGGGCATCGAGGCGACCCCGTACGATCCGGCCTTCGTCCTGCCGGGGCGCTTCCAGCCGTACGCGCAGGACCGGACCGTCCAGGTGGAGAACGCCGACGGGCGGGCCCGCGGGCTCGGTCTCGGCGGCGAGCTGAGCTTCGATTTCGACGGGGCGACGCACCGGCTCCAGGTGGCCGTGGACGAGGACGACGGCAGCCTCTGGGCGGTCATCGGCGATGCCACGGGCGGCCGCTCCAGCTATCGCTTCCGCTTCCTCAGGCCCGGTGTGCCGGCCTGGGGGTCACCCGGGACGGAGTCAGGGGGAGCCCCGATCGTCGTGGACCTCAACCGGGTCCAGCTGCCGCCCTGCGCCTTCGCGGATCACTTCATCTGTCCGTTCCCGCCGCCGGGGAACACCCTGCCGTTCGAAGTCGCCGCGGGCGAGCGTCGGCTGAAAGCCGCCCTTGCGACCGGTATCTGACGACAGGACACTCCCGACAGCACCTCTCGGGGCTTGTCAGGAGCACGACGAACGGCCATGCGCCCGCCGTGCCCCGGCCGCCCCCCACGGGTCACGGCACCCCCACGACCGCCGGGCCCCCGATCCCCTCCGGGAGGACGAGACGTGAGGATCAACCGCATCATCCATACCAGGCTCTTCGCGGTGGCCACCGGCATGGCCGCCGTGGCCGCCCTGGCCATCCCCACGGCGGCGCAGGCCGACGCGGGCAGCGACGTCAAGGACACGGGCTTCAGCGCCGCCCGCCTCGCCTCGGCCGGGGCGTCGGTCCTGCGCGCCGACGTCGCGGGCACCGCCTGGCACACCGACCCGGCCACCGGAACCCTGGTGGTCACCGCCGATTCCACCGTCTCCGCCACCGACATCGCGAGAATCCGCCGCGAGGCCGGAGCGGACGCCGGGGCCCTGCGCATCGAGCGCACCCCGGGCAAGCTCACCAAACTGCTCTCCGGCGGCGACGCCATCTACGCGTCGAGCTGGCGCTGTTCGCTCGGCTTCAACGTCCGCAGCGGCAGCACCTACTACGTCCTCACCGCCGGCCACTGCACCGACGGTGCGGGCACCTGGTGGACCAACTCCTCCCACACCAGCACCATCGGCACCACCGTCGGATCCAGCTTCCCGACCAACGACTACGGCCTGATCAAGTACGCCAGCAACTCGCCCGTGCCTCCAGGCACCGTCGGCAGCCAGGACATCACCAGCGCCGTCAACGCCACCAACGGCATGTCCGTGACCCGCCGCGGCTCCACTACCGGCATCCACGGCGGCTCTGTGACCGGCCTCAACGCCACCGTCAACTACGGCGGCGGCGACGTCGTCTACGGCATGATCCGGACCAACGTCTGCGCCGAGCCCGGCGACAGCGGCGGCCCGCTCTACTCCGGCACCCGCGCTGTGGGCCTCACCTCCGGGGGCAGCGGCAACTGCTCTTCGGGCGGGACCACCTTCTTCCAGCCCGTCGTCGAAGCGCTCAGCGCGTACGGAGTCAGCGTGTACTAGACCTGTCCCGGGCGCTGCGCCCCCGCTGCACCCCTGGACGTCCTCCCGCCTTCTGGGAGGATGTCCAGGGCGTCCGTGTCTGCGGGGGGAGCAGGTTTTCGCATGAAACGTATCGGCGTGACCGGGCACCGATCGATTCCCGACGAGGCGCTCGGCCATGTGGAAGCAGGCCTGCGGGCCGTACTGGAGGGCCAAGAAAGGCCGTTGGAGGCGCTCTCCAGCCTCGCGGAGGGAGCGGACCAGCTGTTCGCCGCCATTGCCCTGGAATGCGGCGCGGACCTCACCGTGGTGATCCCCAGCGGGGACTACGAGGACGCCTTCGAGGGCGCCGGGGCGCTCGCCGGCTACCTCGGGCTCAAGCGCCGGGCCACCCAAGAGGTCCGGATGGCCTTCGAGCGCTCCACCGACGAGGCCTACTACGCCGCCGGCACCTACATCGCCGACTCCTGTGACCGGCTCGTCGCCGTCTGGGACGGACAGCCCGCCCGCGGGCACGGCGGAACCGCCGAGATCGTCGCCTACGCACGCCGGCTCGGCAAACCCGTCACCGTGATCTGGCGCGAGGGCGTGACCCGGGACTGAGCCGCGCCCCCGCCCCGACCGGCCGGGGCCTCAACTGCTGTGTCTGGCCAGCCAGTCCGTGTGCTGCGGGGACACGTACCGCTCGGTCTCGTACACCGACGAGGGCCACTGGGACTCGGTGATGGTCGTCTGCATCACGACCATCATCGCCGCCAGGTCCTGCTCGATCAGGGTGTGCGCCTCGATCAGCGGATGGTGGCGCCGCACCTCGTTCCACGCGATCCCGGCCGCCGCCGCCGCGCTCAGCAGTCCCGTCAGCTTCGGCGCCGGTCCCGAACCGAAGGCCCCGATCAGCGCGAACAGCAGGGCCAGACAGGTCAGGAGCACGATCGTCCACGACCACAGGGCGGTCGCCCGCCGCGACACCTCCGTCTTGCGCTGGTACCAGTTGCGCTGCTCGATCAGCCGGTCCCGGACGTAAGTCTCCCGCCGCACCTGGTAGTTCAGCCCGCGCAGCCGGTGCATCGCCCCGGTGATCTCCCCGCCCTCCGGCACCGTCCCGGAGCCGCGCGGATCCTCCCAGCCCATCTTCTTCAGCTCGTCCAGACCCGCCTCCAGCCGGGCGCGGTACGCCCCCTCCGCCCCGGCCACATCGCTGCCGAACGGCGCCCCGTGCACGGCGTACCGCCAGGCCAGGGACTTGATGAACTCCGCCGCGCTGCGGTTGAGCTGCCACTGCGGGCGGGCCCGGCGCCGGGTCGCCCGTATGCCCACGGCCAGCACCCCGGCGTACGCGAGCACGCTCAGCAGCCCGAACAGGTACATGGACCCCAGCTTGGGCCCCGAGGGCAGGGCGGCGGCCGCCGCGGCCGCGACGAGCAGCATCAGCTGGGCGCGCGTGGCCTGGGTGGACTCCCGCTGCCGGGAGATCGCCGCCTGGTCGGTGTGGTGGAAGAGGACGGGCAGGTCCTCGTTTCGAAAGGTCATGCTGTCGGTCACAGCGCCCCCCAGTCTGCTGTCGGGCAGTCTGCCGTCATGGTGGCGGGCGGCCGGGGACCTGGTGCGTTCCCCGGCGCCCGCCGGTCGGGATCACACGGCGAGGGGCTCCAGGTCGCGGTGGACCCGTCGCTCGTCGCGCGCGTAGCGGGTCAGGCCGTGGTCCTCGCCGAGCAGCCGCGACAGTTCGGCGACGGCCTCGGCCCGTACCCGGGTCGCCTCCTCCTTGCGGCCCATCGAGTCCAGGCTGACCGCCATGTTGGAGGCGCTCGCCAGGGTCTCCGGGTGGTGCGCCCCCAGCGCCTCGCGCAGCCGCATCACGGCGAGGCGCTCCAGCTCCAGGGCGCCCTCCGGATCACCCAGGTCGGCCCGGGCGTTGGCCAGGTTGAGGTGCGCGAAGACCGTGTGCGGGTGGTTGTCGCCCAGCACCTCGCGCATGTAGCGGATGGTCTGGCGCAGCATCGGCTCCGCCGTCTCCGCCGCGCCCGTGCCCCAGTGGAAGACCGCGAGGTTGTTGACCGCGGCCAGGGTGTACGGGTGCCGCTCGCCCGGCACCTTCATGTACTCGTCCACCACCTCCTGCGCCAGGTCCCGCGCCCCGCCCGGGTCCCCGGTCGCGAACAGGTCCGCCGCCAGGTTCAGTTCGCAGGCCAGCACGTCCGGGTTGACCGAGGTGTACTTCGCCCGGTAGCGGTTGCGGGTCGCCGTCGTCAGCCGCAGCGCGTCCTCCGTGACGCCCGCCCGGCGCAGCGACACCGCCAGGTTCTTCGCCGCCGACAGGGTGCCCGGGAAGGCCCGGCCCAGCGTCCGCTTGTAGATCTCGTACGTCCGGCTCAGCAGTTGCACCGAGTCGTCGTACCGGCCGACCTCGCGCAGGTCGCGCGCCAGGTTCTGTGCCGAGGAAAGGGTGTACGGGTGGTCCGTTCCCAGTACCTCGGTGCGCCGGTCGAAGACCTCCTGGTCGATCTCCCTGGCCCGCGCGTACTGCCCGACCATGCGCAGGTTCAGCGCCAGGTTGTTCGCGGCGGCCAGGGTGCGCGGGTGCGCCTCGTGGAAGATCTGCCCGAAGCCCTCGTGCGCGGCCGTGGCCAGCTCCATCGCCTCGCCGTACCGGCCGAGGGCGCCCAGGTCCATCGCCAGGCCGCTGGTGGTCATGTACGTGTGCGGGTGCGAGGGGCCCAGCGCGTCCCGCTGCCGCTCCAGCGTGCCCTCGTCCAGCTCCATCGCCTCCACGAACCGGCCCTGCGAACGCAGGATGTTGGAGAGGTGGAAGCGCAGGTAGAGGTACTGGAGGTCGTCGCCGCCCAGGGTCTCCCGCCAGGTCTCGCGCAGCTCCTCGCCCAGCTGGTAGGCGGCCTTGAAGTCACCGCGCTTCCACAGGTACCGGACGCGGTCGATCAGGAGCCGGCGGGTCTCCGGCTCCTTGCAGAACCGCGCCTCGGAAGGCGTCAGGTGCGGCCAGATGGTGTTGAACCGCGGCCAGGTCTCCGGGTTGTCTATCGGCTCGTCGTCGTCCGGCCGGGCGCCCGCGAGGATCCGGTGCACCGCGTGCCGGGCCTCGCGCTGCTCCTCCTCGGACAGCTGCGCCCGGATCACCGCCTGCACGAGGCGGTGCACCTGGATGCTGTTGCTGACCTGGTCGACCTTGGCCAGGGCGAACCGGCCGATCTCCCGGATCACGCGGCCGAGCACCAGCTTCTCCTGGAGCGAGGAGTCGTACGGCTTGAGCGCGTCGATCATCTCCTTGCTGTAGAGGAGGTTCGCGGAGATCGGCTCGGGTGCGAAGAAGGCGCACAGCTGCAGCAGCCGCACGGCAGCGGGCGAGCGGGACTGGAGCCGCTCTATGGACACGTTCCAGGTGGCGGCCACCGGCTCCGGGTATCCGGGCGGCTGGTTCAGCGCCAGCACCCGGGCGGCCTGCTGGGCCAGTTGCTCGATGTACGCGGACACCGGCGTCGCGGTCTCCGCGATCCAGGCGCCGGCCTGCTCGACCGCGAGGGGCAGGTCGCCCACCGCGACGGCCACCTGCTCGGCGTCGTCCTTGCTGAGTCCGGGGGCCCGGCGCTGGAGGTGTTCGATGGACTCCTCGCGCAGGAACACGTCGACCGGCAGCGCGTCCCCGTACTGGGACCAGGACTGGTTGCGGGAGGTCACGAGCACGTGCCCCGGGCCGCCCGGCGGGAAGAACCGCTTGAGCGTCTCGGGATCGTCGGCGTTGTCGAAGACCAGCAGCCAGCGCGAGGAGGGCACCCCGCGCCGCAGCAGGTCGATCGCCTCCTGGGAGGCGGCCGACATGTCCTCGCCGGTCTGCGCGCCGAGGCGTACGGCCAGCTCCGCGAGGGCGGCCACCACGTCGTCGGTCTGCTCCGAGGAGATCCACCACACCAGGTCGTAGTCGGCCATGAACCGGTGCACGTACTCCAGCGCCACCTGGGTCTTGCCCACGCCGCCGAGCCCGTACAGGGTCTGCGGCTGCGGCAGCACCACGGCCATGCCGCCGCCGAGCTGGTCGCGCATCCGCTCCAGCACGATGGAGCGCCCGGTGAACCCGGGATTGCGCGGCGGCGCGTTCCAGATCTTCGGGACCGTCCCGGGGAACCGGGGGCCGGGCTGCGAGGTGCTGGCGACGCTGTCCGGGAGCGCCATGGGCCGCTCCACCGCGCGCAGCAGGGCGGTGGTGGCGTGCACCTCGTCGAGCCGGAACAGGTCCACCGGGTTGCGGTCGATGTAGGGCGTGGACAGGCGTACGTCGCCCACCCGCAGCGGCACCAGCTGGCGCCGCCCGCCGGTCGGGTCCTCGGCGGCCGCACGCTCCCACACGTCCACGGCCCGGGCGGACTTGAGGTAGGCGCTGGAGAGCAGCACCACGGTCCGGGCGGCGGTGTCGATGCTGATGCCCGTCCCGCCGCCCAGGGTGTCCCCGGCGCCGAGCGCGGCCGGTACCCGTTCGGCGGAGACGTCCTTGGGGACGACCCGGAAGCCGGCCCGGGTGAGCACCGACTCGATCCAGTCGGCCCACATGCGGTTCTCGGCGACGTAGGAGAGGAACAGGTCGGCGGGCAGCGCCGGGCGGCGCCGGGTGAAGGCGTCCCGGATCCGCAGGCGGACCTCCTCGCCGATCGCGGGCATGGAGGTGACGTCGCCCTCGGTGACCACGGCCGTGAGCCGTTCGAAGGCGGAGAGCAGGGAGTTGGTGAGCCCGGCCTCGTCGCCGAAGGTGGCCAGGGTCTCCTCGTAGGCGTAGTAGGGCCGGTACGGGATCTCCACCGCGCCCCAGTAGGAGGTGAGGTCGTCCCCGATGAGGCCGTTGGGGAAGCGGTCGAACTTGATGCGGGCCAGGGCGCGGCCCGCGTCGGCCTTCTCCTTCTCGCCCTCGTCGATGCGCATCGGGACCGGGTAGATCTTGATGCCGCGGTCGTTGAAGCGCTCGTCGATCTGCCGGGCGACGGAGGCGGCGCCGTCGATGGACTGGTCGGAGAGGGTGAAACAGTCGACCAGGACGTCCGGGAGGTGGACGGTGCAGATGTCCGCGATGTCGGAGAGCCCCGTGCGGCTGTCGATCAGGACGTAGTCGTAGTTCTGCTTCATGTCCGCCCGTAAGGCGTCGAAGAAGAGCCCGCCGCCGAGCCGGTCGTAGAAGTTGTCCCAGTCGAAGGTGGACACGGTCGCCGAGTACTCGCGGTTCTGCTTGCCCGCCGAGACGAAGTCGAGGGTGCCGCCGGCGGGGAACTCCCAGCCGAGGGTCTCGGGGGTGAGCGAGACGGCGTGCGGCTGTATCCGCGCGTAGTCCTTGTGCCAGTCGTCGGCGCGCTGCACCGGACTGGTCGCCGCCCAGGCGTACTCGCTGATCAGGTCGATGACCCCGGTCGTGGCCCCGAGGGTGGAGGGGTCCAGGAACGGGTGGAAGAAGCGGTGCAGGCCCGGGGCCTCCAGGTCCCAGTCCAAGGCGAGGACCCGCTTGCCGTTGGCGGCGAGGATCCAGGCGGTGTTGGCCAGCGCCATGGTGCGGCCCGTGCCGCCCTTGTACGAGTAGAAGGTGACGATGCGTCCGTCACGGCTTTCCCGGCTGTCACGACTCGCTGTCATCCGCGTCCCCCCGGTCGTTGTCGTTGCTTTCACTGTGTCCATCGTTGGATGCGCCGGGCGGGAAGGGGGCGGCCGGCCGGTCGGGCGGCTCGTTCATTCCCATCGGGCCGAGCAGCCGCCGTCGTTCGGTGGCGGTGCCGGTCGGCGGATACACCTGGGCGTGTCTCAGGAACTGCTGGGCGGCCGCCTCGACCACCTGCGGCAGGATCTGTCCGAGCGTCTCCATGTTGGCCACGCCGTTGGCGGCGGCCCGGCAGGCGGCCCGGCCCTGGCTCATCTTGACGGGCATGGTGTCCTCCAGCCGGTCGGCCAACTCGCTCTCCTTCGCCCGGCTCTGGTGGTCGTAGCGGTTCCACGGCACGACCACGTTGATCCACGGGCGGGGGGCCTGGTCGAAGGCGGCCAGCCGCTGGCGGCGCTGCTCGTCCTCCACGGCCCACCGGTCGACGATCAGGATCTCCGGCCGGGTCGGCGGCTGCTTGCTGTCGAAGTGACCGGCCTCGTCGTCGAAGGAGCCCATGGTGGTCTGGTAGTTGAGGCTGCGGACCAGGTCCTCCGCCACGTAGGCGATGGGCCGCTGGGCCACCGGATGGTACGGATTCCACTCCAGCGCGCTGTCCCCGTAGTACTCGGGGCTGCGGCCCTCCGGCAGGTCGTGCCGGGAGGCGGCCGCCACGGTGACGTGCAGGGTGCGGGCGGCGCTGCTCGGGGTGCCGAAGGCGCTCGGCACCACCCGGTAGTCCACCGGGCGGACGGGGTCGAGCCGGACGGTCTCGGCGACCCGGACGATCCGTTTGGCGAGTTCGTACACGGCGCGTTCGTACTGCTCCGCGTAGCCGCGCAGCTTGATCAGACCGTACAGCCCGTCGGTGACGTAGCGCTCGCCGAAGGTGTTGTGGTTGAACTGCAACCGCTCCGCCGGGCCGGGGAGTTGGGACGGAGGTACCGGAACCCACAGGGCGGGCACGATGGCCTCGGCCGGCCGGTTGCTGACGGCGCCGTGCTGGATGGCGCGCTGCGCGAAGGCGTACCACTCCTTCCCGCACATCTCACTGGCGAAGTACCGCGGCGAGAACAGGGGGACGAAGACGCGGCAGGTGGCGAGCGCCGCCCCGAGCCGTTCCGACCAGCCCTCGCCGCTGCGTATCTCCCGGTCCATGAACCCGGCATCGGATCCGGCGGGCAGATCCGTCAGCGCCATGACATGGCTGCAGAGATCACGGAACAGGCGCTCCACCCACATGTCGGGATCGGGCCCCCCGGCCCCGAATCTCGGTGTATGCGCATAACTGAGAAAAAAGTACGGCTGCACTGATGCGGGCACACGCCCCCCGTCCCGAAGATGCGAGCGAAGAAACATCATTCCGGAGCTGCTTCGCTACATCCCCTCATCGTTCAGTCAATCAGCGTCTGTTTTCGGTCATCCACTCACGCGCGTGATCGACGGCATCCGGGACCGAGAAGAGCATGGCCGGTACCCCTCCCACCCGCCCCCTGCGCACCCGGGATTCCGGGAACGACATGCCGATCTCGGCGAAATCGCTGTCATCCAGCGCGACGTCCTCGTACGCGGTCCACCTTTCCCCCTGCCGCCCGGGCTGCCCTCCCGGAAGGTTCACCTTCACCACACACTCGTACATGCGCAAGGGGGGCTTCGGAATTCGATACTCCGCGAGATGGAAAGCGGTGCAGACCGAAAAGCCCACATTGATCATGAGCACCTGCCCGCCCTCCCAGCACATCTTTCCCAGGGGTGTCTCCTCACCCAGATGGCTTTCGAGGCGATGACCTGCGCACAACGCGTCCGCGTCCTTGCCGAGCGCGGCGAAGGACGTCTGCGGGTGCGCACTGCGCGCCGCGCCCGGAGCGGTACGCACGGCCTCGGCCAGCGCGCCCATGCCCTCGCTCGGGGTGCGCTCCCGGTCGAAGGCGGGCATCCGGTCACGGAAGGCCGCCACCTGCGCCTCGTCGAGGCCCGCGATCCGCTTCTGGTGGGCGGTGGACGTACGCGAGTTCGCCGGGGTGAACGCCGGGACCACCAGGGTCCCGCGCGGCCCGACGAGGCCGAGCAGCGCGTCCCGCAGCGCCTCGGCGCGCAGCCCGGTGCCGCCGAGGGAGGCATGGGCGAGCACGCGCATGCCCGGGCGTACGCCGAGCAGGCGCAACCCGACGGCGAGGGAGAGCATCCCGGGCTGTGCGGGTGGGGGCTGGGCGGGTGGGGCCGCCGCGGCTGGGGGGCCGTCGCCGCCCGGGCCGCTCACGCGTCGACCGCCTTCAGCTCCCAGCGCAGCTCCGCCACCAGCCGCTTGCCGGTGCTCGTCAGCTCGGCCGCCTCCGACAGCCGGTCCAGGGCCCGGTGGATGCGGTCCGCGCCCCCCGGCTCCGGGGACGCCGTCGCCCGCCGGTACGCCTCCACCGCCACCCGCTCGTGTACGTCGGCCAGCAGCCGGGACACCGGGACCGGGCGCTCCCGCCACGGCGAGGGGTGCTGCCACTCCCCGTCCAGCGCGTACAGGTCGGCCACCTCGGTCAGGGCCCGCAGCCGCGCCCGCCTGCGCCCGGTGAGCAGCGCGAGCGCGGTCTCCCGCACCCCCGCCGCGTACGGCACCCCGAGCGCGCCCGGCCCGTGCCGCCCGGCCTCGCCCCAGCCGCCGGCCCGCGGCCCGCCCGCGAGCGGGGTCAGCGTGGTCAGCCCGGCGGCCGCCGCCCGGGCGAACCCGGGCACCGTGGAGTGCAGCAGCGTCCAGGCCCCGGACAGCCGCAGCCGCCACTCCTCGGCCTCCCCGGTGCCCAGGCGCAGCCTCGGGGGGCGGGCGAAGCAGTTGCGGTACGGGTCGAGGTCCTCCAGCGCCACCGGCGCCGCGTCCGGCCCGGGCGACCAGGTCCGTACGGGCAGCCAGCGCGCGTCCCCCGCCGCCGGGCCGAAGCGGTGCTCGGCGCGGCCGTCCCGTACGGCGTACCCCTCGTCCGTGGCGCGCAGCGCGGCCCGCCCCTGCGTACCGGGCTCGCCCAGGCGCAGCAGCCCGAGCGTCGGCAGGTAGACCTCGCCGTCCCGGTAGGCCACCTCGGCCGGCAGGTCCAGCCCGCCGCGCAGCACGGCGGCCGCGGCCAGCGCCGTGAGCCGGCGGGCCGCCTCCGCGGCGTCGCGCGGGCCCTCGCCGGGCCGGTCCAGGGCCGCCAGCACCCAGGTACGGGTGAACGGGTGGTCCAGTACGGCGTCCAGCGCGTCCGTGCCCGTCTGGCCGGCCTCCTCCACCGCCCCGAGCAGCTCCCAGGCCCGCGCCCAGTCGGGATCACCCGTCCGGTCGGCGTTCAGCCGGGCGAGCAGGACCCGGGTCAGCTCCTCCTGGGAGCGGGCGAGGGCGGCGGGGTCGGACAGCTCCGGCGCGGTCGCGCGGGCCGACGTACGCCCCTCGACGCCGTCGACGAGTTCACGCAGGTCGGTGCAGTAGACGGACGGGTTGTCGAAGCCCGCCCCCGTGCCGCCGTCGGCCTTGTAGCGGTGCGTGTAGAGCCCGCCCCCGCACGAACGTACGACGGGGCAGCGGCGGCACTCGTCGCTGACGCCCGCCAGGCCCAGCTGCCGGGCGCGCACCCCGGGGTGGGCCGCGACCTCGTCGAACGCGTGGTCGAAGACGTTGTATCCGGTGGCCGCGGCTCCCTCGAAAGCGCTCTTGAGGGAGTCCACCTGCTCCAGCGTCCCGTCGGTCTCGACGACGACGAGATCGGTGGGCGCGAGGCCGAGGGACTCGGTGAGGCTGGGCCCGCCGCTCAGGGTGGAGAGCAGGGACTCGAAGAGCCGTACGGGGACCGGGCGCTCGCGGCGCTCCCAGTGGTCGAAGATCCGCAGCAGCCAGCGCGCGTAGGCGTCGGGGGCGCCGTCGGGGCGGACCGGTGGGGTCTGCCAGGTGGCGTGCGGGAGCAGGAAGTCCACCCGCGGGGGGTCGAGTTCGACGAGGGCGTCCAGGACGGCGATCGGGTCGTTGGCCACGTCCACGGTGCAGAGCAGACCCTGGTAGAGGTGGCGGTACGGCTCGGAGCGCAGCAGGTCGACGGCGGCCAGGACCAGGGGGTGGCTGGTGCGCCCGTCCGCGAAGCGGCGGTGCCGGTCGTTGGCGGCGCGGTCCCCGTCGAGGGAGATGCCCACCCGGACGCCGAACTCGTCGAAGAGGTCGAGGTACCGGGGGCTGAGCTGGAGCCCGTTGGTGTGGATCCGCAGGTCGAGGGCGGTGGTCCCGGAGATTTCCCGGGTGAGGGCCTCGCACACGAGCCGGAGCCGGGCGGTGCCCGCCAACAGGGGTTCCCCTCCGTGAAGAATCACCGTGACGGAGGGGAGTTCATGGTCACGGGCATGTTCGGCGAGCCGCGACGCGGTCTGGGAAATCGCCTCGGGGGAGATCACCTTCGGCCGGGCTCGCCAGCTCTGATCTGCGTGTTCGTAGACATAGCAATGATCACAAGCAAGATCGCATCTGCTGTGAACTTTCAGGACGATCTCGCGAAATGCGATCAGGCCGGTCATTCCACCAGTCTAGAGCGCGTACTTCTCTGTCAGAGCGCAGAGTTGAAGATCGGTGCCTGAACGCGACGAGCGGATTCCGTCGGCAGCACGCGGTCGAGAGCCGAGGCCGCGGACGCGCTGCGGACGTCGATCTGGGCGAGCGGGACGCGGCGGTCCTTGACCGTGCTGGTCGGGGGGGTTGCGGAAGTGTTCACGACACCGTCCTCGGGGAAGCCATGTGGAATGGGCATGGGGATTGACACCAGCGACATGCTGGTGTCAAGCGTGGACTTTACTCGGCCACACTCCATTGGCAACCGAGACATGACGCATGGTCAAGCGTTCTATGGAAAGCGTGACGGATTTCTCGCCATGTCGCATTGCGCCGTTTGCCGCAGCGCAAGATCCTTTTCCTGTTCCGGCCCGGTTCCGAACGCCTCCTAAGCGGGCTGCTGTTCACCCATGGGTGGGGCGGGCAGCTCCCTGAGCAGCCACGTCAGTACGGCGGGCAGCGCGCGCAGCGCCGCGAAGTGCGCGGCGGCCGGGTCGATGGTCGCGGTCGCCCCGGGGATGCGGCGGGCCAGCCAGCGCGAGTGGCCCACGGGGGAGAACACGTCCAGCTCCCCGTGCCAGATCAGCACCGGGCAGCGGATGTCGGCGGGGTCGAAGCCCCAGGGGCGGCTGAAGGCGAGGATGTCGTCGATCCAGCCGTACGCGGAGGCGCGCACCCCCTCGCGGTAGTTGCGCAGCAGCATCTCCCGCAGGCCCGAGTCCGCGACGATCATGCGGTCGCTGTCGGTCAGCTCGCGGCGCAGCTCGTCCAGCAGCCGACGGGGGTCCCGCGCGATGCCGGCGGCGCGCGGGATCAGCCGGGCCTCCAACTCCTCGGGGTCGTCGGAGGCGGTGGTGTACTCCCGTACGTTCGATGCGGCCATTCCGGCGAACCAGTCCAGGTCCTTGGCGTCCCGGGGGGCGAGGGGGACCAGGGCCGCCGTACGGGTGACGCGCTCCGGGAGCAGGGCCGCGCAGGCCAAGGCGCCGGGGGCGCCGCCGGAGCGGCCCGCCACGGCGAAGGTGTCCAGCCCGAGGGAGTCGGCGATGGCCGCCACCTCCTGGGCCACGTCGGTCACGCTGCGGCCCGGGTGGCGGTCGGAGCCGCCGTAGCCGGGTCGGTCGTAGGCGATGAGCTGCATCCGCCGCTGGTAGAGCACCATGCCCCGGGGGGCCGGGCCCAGCCTGCTGCCGGGCATGCCGTGGAGCAGGAATACCGGTTTGCCGTCCGGGTCGCCCCAGCGCTCCACCGTCAGATTCCGTCCGTCCGCGACGCGCACCTGACTGCGCACGCGCTCCCTCCCTCACGGTTGACGCGACTCGTCAGGCTGATTGTGCTCGCTGAGGGAGGAGTGCGGTAGGGCGCACTTCGTCAACAATTCTTGTGAAAGGTTTCACACATGCGCGCGGGTCCTTGGTTCTTTGGTGTCCATGCAGGTCAGGTGCGTGATCCGGAACGTGCGAACGGTCGGGAACGGCCCTTCGGCCTGCCGGAAAAGGGCTTTTTCGGCACGGCGGATTCCGCTTTTGGGTGTCGAATTGAGCCATCGGGAAAACGGTTGGGGTCGAGTTCGATAGGAAGGAGTTCCTCTACCACATCGTCAAGAAGGCCTCGCTGGCGGCCCTGGGCCGCCACGGCGAGCCGGCCGGGCTCGCCGTCGAGGACGGCATCACCGGGATCGCCGAACCCGTCGGCGTTGCGCACACCCTGGGCAACACCTTCCACGTCGCCCACGGCCGCGCCGACGCGCGTGGCCGAAGGCCGAGGTCTACCGGGCGCCGGAGTGCTTCCAGGAGATCGCGAAGATGCGGGGCCTGCCGGCCGCCACCCCGGCCGAGGGCGTCGAGTCCTACGCCGCGCCTACGCCGCGCTCGCGCCGACCAGTGCGCCCCCGCCAACCCGCGGATGCCGATGACCGACGACATGAAGCAGCTGATGCTCCGGGCGTACTGCGGCAACGCCGAGGGCGCGCCGGCCGCGTAGGTCCCCCTCCGGAAGAAGGAGCGCGAAAAGGCGCGTGGGCTACGCGTGCGGAACGAGGAGCGCCGCCGCCGAGCGGGCCTGGACCAGGGCCCGGGTGCGGTCCGCGCCGCGCTGGCCCAGCACCACCCGGGTGCTCAGCCCGTCCAGCAGCGCGAGCAGTTCCGAGGCCCGGGCGGGGACGTCCATGGGGGCGAAGCGGGCCTGGTCCACGCCCTTGGCCAGCAGCGCCTCCAGGTCCCGCTGCCAGCTCTCGTCGATCTCCTCCTGGGCCGCCTTCAGCGGTTCGTTGGAGGCCGTACGGGCCCACAGCTCGATCCACAGGGTCCAGCGCGGGTCGCGCGGCCCCTCGGGGAGGTAGAGCTCCAGGAACTGGTCGAGCTTGCGGGCGGCCGTCACCCTGCGGCCGAGCAGGGCCCGGCGCTCGCCGGTGAGCAGTTCCTCGCTCCAGCGCAGGGCCTCCAGCAGGAGCCGGTCCTTGCTGCCGAAGTAGTACAGGATGTGGCCGCCGCTGGTGCCGAGGCGCTCGGCCAGCGCGGACATGGTGAGCGCCGCGAGCCCGTTCTCGGCGATGGCCGCCATGGCCTCCTCCAGCATCCGCTCCTGGGCGATCCGCCCGTCGCGCCGCCGTGTTGCTCCCGCCACCGCTCCCGCCCTCCGGATCTTCGTGGCCCGACCTTATCCCGGACAGGGTCTTGACGGGGTCCCGGTCCAGCCCGCATCTTGAATGCCATTCAAGAACTTAGAACGTCATTCAAGATCGCTCAAGGTCAGGGGTCCGTCATGGGACAGCAGGAGACAGCCGACGTGGACGAGGTGTTCCGGGTCGAGACCCACGGCATCGACCCCATCCCCGACGCGGAACGCCACGGCGGCGCCAAGGACCTCTTCTGGCTCTGGTTCGGCTCCAACCTCACCTTCACCTACGTGATCAACGGCGCCCTGGCCGTGGCGTTCGGGCTCTCCTTCCTGCAGGCCACCGCCGTCGTCGTGATCAGCGGGCTGTCGTTCTTCGCCGTCAGCGCCGCCGGGCTCAGCGGCATCCGCACCGGCACCGCCACCCTGGTCATCTCCCGCGCCGCCTTCGGCGTCCGCGGCAACTTCCCGGCCGGCGTCCTCAACTGGGTGGTGAGCATCGGCTACACCATCGTCAACACCGTGGTCGGGACGCTCGCACTGGAGGTCTTCTTCGCCGAGGTCGGCCTGGGGAGCGGCCACCTGGCGCGGGGCCTCGCGCTCGGCATCACCCTCGCGCTCACCTTCGCCGTCGCCATGTGGGGTCACGCCACCGTGCAGTTCGCCGAGCGCTGGATGGCCTACGTCCTCGCCGTCGGCTTCGGCGCGCTGCTCGTCTTCGTCCTGCCCGGCGCCGACACCTCCGCCCCCGCCGCCGCCCCCGGGCTGTCCGGCTGGAGCCTGGCCTTCGTCGTCATGCTCGCCGGGCCGTTCTCGTACCTGCCGATGCCCGCCGACTACACCCGTTACCTGCCCCGGACCACCTCCCTGAAGTCGATCACCTGGATGGGCGCCCTCGGCGGCTTCGTCTCCTCCGTGGCCCTGGGCGTCGCGGGCGTCGCCGCCGCCACCCAGACCGACATGACCGACGCGGTCGCGGGGGCCGAGAGCCTGCTGCCCGGCTGGTTCCAGCCGCTGTTCCTGGCCCTCGTGCTCGGCGGCTCGGTCACCAACTCGATCATCACGCTCTACTCCTCCAGCCTGAACCTCCAGGTCCTCGGCATCCCGTGGAGCCGCGCCCGGGCCATCGTGATCAGCGCCGCCGTCACCGCGGTCGGCTCGCTCGCCGCGCTCTTCCTCACCGACTTCACCACCTCCCTGCTCTCCTTCCTCTCCCTCCTGATCATCGTGTTCGCGCCCTGGGGCGGGGTCTTCCTCGCCGACATGCTGCTGCGCCGCTGCCGCTACGACTCCGACGCGCTGCACGCCGGGAGCGCGGGCGCCTACTGGTACCGCGCCGGCTACCACCCGGCCGGGATGGCCGCCCTGCTCGCCGGCCTGGCCTTCGCCGCCCTGACCTGCGACTCCGAGCTGTGGACCGGGCCGCTGGTGGCCCCGCTCGGCGGCGCCGACCTCACCCTGCTCGGCTCCGTCGTCTCCGGCCTCGCCTACTGGGCGCTCACCCGCGGCCGGGTCCCCTCGTACACCCCCGCCGCCGCTGCCCCCGCCGCCTGACCGACCCGACCACCTCCCCCGCCGCAATGGAGCACCCTCACATGGCACGCCGCCCCTTCCCCGCCGACCTGCTGCTCACCGGAGCCCGGATCCACACCGTGGACCCGCACCTGCCCGAGGCCGAGGCCCTCGCCGTCCACGACGGAACGATCGTCTGGCTCGGCCCGGACGCCGAGGCCGCCGCCTGGGCCGGACCGGACACCGAGCGGATCGACGCGGGCGGCAAGCTGGTCCTGCCCGGCTTCATCGACGCGCACAACCACGTCCGGCTCGGCTCCGACGACGCCTGCGTACAGCTCGCCGGGGTGCGCACCCTGGAGGGCATCCACGAGCGGATCCTGGCCTGGCGGCAGGCCAACCCCGACGCCGAGTGGATCGAGGCCGAGGCCTTCGACTACTCCGCCATCCCGGGCGGGCGGATGCCGGACGCCGCCGACCTGGACCCGGTCACCGGTGACATCCCGGCGCTCGTGCTCTCGTACGACGTGCACACGGCTTGGCTGAACACGGCGGCCATACGGCGCCTGGGCGTCACCCGGGACCGTACTGACCTGCCCTTCGGCACGGCGGCGGTGGACCCGCGGACAGGCGAACCCACCGGGTTCGTCAAGGACTTCGCCGTCAAGGGGCTCTCGCGGGACGGCCACCGGGCGCTGCGCGAACTGGGCGTGCCGTGGGCCTCGCCGGACCGGCAGTACGGGCGGCTCGCCCAGAGCCTCGACGACGCGATCCGCTTCGGCATCACCACGGTGGTGGAGCCGCAGAACTCCCTCGACGACCTCGAACTCTACGAACGGGCCCGGGCGGAGGGCCGGCTGCGTTCGCGGATCGTCGCGGCGCTGTTCCACCCGCGCGGCACCGGGGAGGCCGACCTGGCCGACTTCGAGGAAGCGGCCCGCCGGTACTCCGGGGACCGGCTGCGGGTGGGCCCGCTCAAGCTGTACATCGACGACGTGGTGGAACCGCGTACGGCGGCGCTGCTGGAGCCGTACGCGGGCTGCGGGCACCACCGGGGCGAGACCTTCTACCCGGCCGAGGAATTCGCGCAGCTGCTGGCCGACCTGGACGCACGGGGCTTCCAGTGCTTCGTGCACGCCACGGGCGACCGGGGGATCCGGACCGTCCTGGACGCGGTGGAACACGCGCGGTCGGTGAACGGCCCGCGCGATGCGCGTCACCAGGTGGTGCACGTGGAATGCCTGGACCCGGCGGACGTGGAGCGCTTCGCGGAACTGGGCGTGGTGGCCTGCATGCAGCCGAGGCACTGCGCACCGGAGATCGCGGGCCCCGGGCAGGACTGGGCCGAGAACGTGGGCGAAGGCCGCTGGCACAAGGCCTGGCCGATGCGGAGCCTGCACGAGGCGGGGGCGGTGCTGGCCTTCTCCAGCGACTGGAACGTGGCCGAGATGGACCCGATGATCGGCATCTACACGGCGGTGACCCGCCGCCCCCTGGCCGGCGGCGAGCCGTGGCAGCCGGCCGAGACGGTGGACGTGCGGACGGCGGTGTACGGCTACACGATGGGCTCCGCCCACGCCAACTTCCTGGAGGAGCAGCGGGGTTCCCTCACGGTGGGCAAGGCGGCGGACTTCGTGGTCCTGTCCCGGGACATCCTCTCCGTCCCGGCGTCCGAGATCCCGGGCACGGTCGCGGAGACGGTGGTGGTGGCGGGCGAGGTCGCCCACCGAGCCCCCTGACCCCGCCCGCGGGCAGGGCCGGCGATGGGGCCGGTACCAGCGGGGTTCGCCCAGCGGGCCCTCGCGGCGCGCGACTTCACCCTGCTGTCCGGGAAGGCGTACGGGCGCCGGTCCGCGGGGTCCGGGCGGGCGTCTCGGCATCGGTGCGGCCGTGCTCGTGGAACCGCCAGGACCGGATCGTCCCCCCCCGGACTCCGTCCGGGGGTCCCCCCGTCGCGGGGCTGCGCAGGGAGCGGTGGTTCTCGACGGCGAGCGGGGTGGGTTGCGCAAGACGGGGGGTGTTCACCGGGCGCCCGCTCCCTCGCCGCCTCCGCTGCCTTCGCCGCCTTCGGTGTCGGCGAAGCGGGGGACCGCGGGCGAGTCGTCGGGCAGCCCGCTGCCCACCGCCGCCCCGGACCGGCCCTTGCGGAACACCGCGCAGGCCAGCGTGACCGCCGAGCCCGCCACCGCCCAGGCGGCCAGCACCAGCATGGGGCCGCCCGCGCCGTTGCCCTTGAAGTACGTGATGGAGCGCGCGGCGTACGTACCGGCGCCCGGGGGCAGGGCGGGGCCGATGGTCCTCCAGAACGGCGGCAGCAGCGGGTACGGGTAGGCGCCGCCGGCGCTCGGGTTGCCGAAGACCACGACCAGCAGGATCGCCAGGCCGATGCCGACCACGCCGGCCACGCCCTGGAAGGCCAGGGTGATCGCCCCGACCGCGAAGACGACCAGGGTGCCGAGCCCCCACAGGGCCGGAATGGAGCCGGGCAGGGCGTCCAGGACCGGGCCCGCGATCACGGCGCCGAGCAGCCCCGCGGCGATGGAGTACAGCAGCAGGGCGCCGAGCCGGATGACGGCGCGGTGGATGTTGGCGGGCCGGGCGCCGGCGCTGATCGCGAGGATCGCGGCACAGAGGTAGCCGCCCACGCACCAGCCGATGACCAGGTAGAAGGAGCTCAGGCCGCGCCCGTCGCCGGCGGCGGCCGGGGCCACGTCGGTGACCAGGACGGTGCGGCCCTGGGCCTTCTCGGCGAGGCCGACGACCTCGGTGAGGGCCTGGGAGAGCGCGGCCCCGGCGCCGCTCGCGACCAGCAGCCTGTCGGTCTTGCCGCCCGGGTCGATGATCAGTGCGCCGTCCACGTCCCGGTTCTCGATCTGCCGCAGCGCCGCGGCCTCGTCCTTGACCGCGTGGGGGTCGAGGGGCTTGCCGGGCAGGGTGTCGAGCTGGTCGGCCGACCGCTCGGCGACCGGCGCGAGGGGAGCGGCCACCGCGATCGGGATCTCGCTGGGCTTCGGATGGTGGAAGGCCCCGATGTACGAGGTGATGAAGGCGAGCTGGAGGGCCAGCACACCCAGGACCAGCACGGCTGCCCGGGTGGTCACGGCGTCCTTGATCTCGGCGAGGAAGCCGCCGGGCGGAGCTGGCTCGGGGCTCTGGGTGGGCTGGTTCATGTCTCACACGCTCGGCGTGCCGGAGGTGGCGCGCAGCAGGGGCGGGCCGAATGGATGACACGTGTCCGGGTGCGGGGATCGACCCCGGTGGGGTATCGAACAAACGTTTCGCACGAATATTCGAATTGCTCTATGGTGGAGACGGGGGTGATGTTCGCCGAGTGAAAGCAGGAGGCCGCGGGTGCCCGGTTTTACGCATCTGCACACCGTTTCGGGGTTCTCCATGCGCTACGGAGCCTCCCATCCCGGGCGGCTGGCGGAGCGTGCCGCCGAGCGGGGCATGGACGCCCTCGCCCTGACCGACCGCGACACCCTCGCGGGCGCGGTGCGGTTCGCGAAAGCGTGCACGGAGGCCGGGATCCGGCCGCTGTTCGGGGTCGACCTGGCCGTGTCGGCCGCGGCGCGCCCGGGCGGATCCGCGGGTCCGGGGGGATCCGCGGGTCAGGCCGGATCCGGGGGTCCGGGCCCCGCCGGTGAGGCCTCTTACCGCCGCCGCAACCCCGTCAAGGGCGGGGCCTTCGTCGACGAGTCCGCCCCGCGCGCGGTCTTCCTGGCCCGGGACGGCGCCGCCGGATGGGCCGAGCTGTGCCGGCTCGTCACCGCCGCGCACGCCTCGCACGCGGCGGCCGGCGCCGCGGGGCCGCCGGTCCTCCCCTGGAGCGCCCTGCGCGACACCCTCGGCCCCCACGGCGTGAGCGGCGTGTTCGTGTTGCTCGGCCCCGACTCCGAGGTCGGCCGGGCACTCGCCGCCGGACGGCCCGACCGGGCGGCCCGGCTGCTCGCGCCCTGGCGGGAGGTCTACGGCGACGCGCTGCGCCTGGAGGCCGTCCACCACGGCCGCGCCGGCACCGGGCCCGGCTCCCTGCGGCTGGCCGCCCGTACGGTCGGCTTCGCCGCCGAGCACGGCATCCCGGCCGTACTGACCAACGCCGTCCGCTACGCCGACCCCGGCCAGGGCCCGGTCGCCGACGTCCTCGACGCGGCCCGGCGGCTGATTCCCGTCGACCCCCGCAAACCGCTGGACGGCGGCGAGCGCTGGCTCAAGCCCCCCGACGCCATGGCCGAGGCCGCCGACCGGATCGCCCGGGCGGCCGGCCAGCGCCCCGCCGACGCGCGCCGGCTGCTCGCGGAGACCCGGCGTACCGCGGAGGCCTGCGCGGTGGACCCCGAGGACGACCTCGGCATCGGCTCCGTGCACTTCCCCGAGGCCCGGCTCGTCGGCGCCGCCCACCGCACCGCCCAGCGGGTCCTCGCCTCCCGGGCCTCCGCGGGCATGGTGCTGCGCGGATACGCCAACGGCCCCGACAGCCCCGAGTACTGGGAGCGGATGCACCACGAGCTCGACATCATCGCCTACCACGGGTACGCCTCCTACTTCCTGACGGTCGCTCAAGTGGTGCATGACGTAAGGGAGATGGGCATCCGGGTGGCCGCCCGCGGATCCGGCGCCGGATCCCTCGTCAACCACCTGCTCGGCATCGCGCACGCCGACCCCGTCGCGCACGGCCTGCTGATGGAGCGCTTCCTCTCCAAGCGCCGCCACGTCCTGCCCGACATCGACATCGACGTGGAGTCCGCCCGCCGGCTGGAGGTCTACCGGCGGATCATCGACCGGTTCGGCACCGAGCGCGTCGCCACCGTCTCCATGCCCGAGACCTACCGGGTCCGGCACGCCATCCGCGACGTGGGCGCCGCCCTGTCCATGGAACCGGCCGCCGTCGACCGGCTCGCCAAGGCCTTCCCGCACATCCGGGCCCGCGACGCCCGCGCCGCGCTGGAGGAACTGCCCGAACTGCGTGACGTGCGCGGGGAGTCGTACGGGAGGCTGTGGGAGCTCGTCGAGGCGCTGGACGCGCTGCCGCGCGGGATCGCCATGCACCCGTGCGGGGTCCTGCTCTCCGACGCCTCGCTGCTCGCCCGCACCCCGGTGGTGCCCACCAGCGGCGAGGGGCTGCCGATGTCCCAGTTCGACAAGGACGACGTGGAGGAGCTCGGGCTGCTCAAGCTCGACGTGCTGGGCGTACGGATGCAGTCCGCGATGGCGCACGCGGTCGCCGAACTGCGGCGGACGACGGGGGAGGAGCTGGACCTGGACGACCCGGCGCAGGTGCCGCCGGGCGACGAGGCGACGTACGAGCTGATCCGCTCCGCCGAGACGCTGGGCTGCTTCCAGATCGAGTCGCCGGGCCAGCGCGACCTGGTGGGCCGGCTCCAGCCGGCCACCTTCCACGACCTGGTCGTGGACATCTCGCTGTTCAGGCCGGGGCCGGTGGCCGCCGACATGGTGCGGCCGTTCATCGAAGCCCGGCACGGGCGGGCCCCGGTCCGCTTCCCGCACCCGGACCTGGCCGACGCGCTGCGCGAGACGTACGGGGTGGTGGTCTTCCACGAGCAGATCATCGAGATCGTGCACACCATGACCGGCTGCGGCCGGGACGAGGCGGACCGGGTGCGGCGCGGGCTCTCGGATCCGCAGTCGCAGGGGCGGATCAAGGTCTGGTTCGCGGCGACGGCCGCCGGGCGCGGTTACCCGGCCGAAGTGATCGCCCGTACCTGGGAGATCGTCGAGGCCTTCGGCTCGTACGGCTTCTGCAAGGCGCACGCGGTGGCCTTCGCGGTGCCCACGTACCAGTCGGCCTGGCTCAAGGCCCACCACCCGGCGGCGTTCTACGCCGGGCTGCTCACGCACGATCCGGGCATGTACCCGAAGCGGCTGCTGCTGGCGGACGCGCGGCGCCGGGGCGTGCCCGTGCTGCCGCTGGACGTGAACCGGTCGGCGGTCGCCCACCGTATCGAACTGGTGTCCGGTAAGGGCTGGGGGCTGCGGCTCGCGCTGTCCGACGTCCACGGCATCGGCGAGGCGGAGGCGGCCCGGATCGAGGACGGGCAGCCGTACGCCTCGCTGCGCGACTTCTGGGACCGGGCGCATCCGGGCCGGCCGGTCGCCGAACGCCTCGCGCAGGTCGGCGCGTTGGACTCCTTCGGGGCCAACCGCCGCGACCTGCTCCTGCACTTGACGGAACTGCACGGCGCCTCGCGGGCGCACGCCGCCCGCGGCAGCTCCCAGCTCCCGCTGGACGGCGGCCTGTCCACCGCCGCCATCGGCCTGCCCGACCTGAACGAGGCCGAGCGGCTCAGTGCCGAACTGGGCGTCCTCGGCATGGATGCCTCGCGGCACCTGATGGGCGACCACCAGGCCTTCCTGGCCGAGCTGGGCGTGGTCCCGGCGCACCGGCTGCGGGAGGTCGAGCACGGCCGGACCGTCCTGGTCGCCGGGGCCAAGGCGGCCACCCAGACCCCGCCGATCAGATCCGGCAGGCGGGTCATCTTCACGACCCTGGACGACGGCAGCGGCCTGGTCGACCTGGCCTTCTTCGACGACAGCCACGACGCCTGCGCGCACACCGTCTTCCACTCCTTCCTGCTGCTCGTACGGGGAGTCGTGCAGCGGCGCGGCCCGCAGAGCCTGAGCGTCGTCGGAGCGGCGGCCTGGAACCTGTCGGAGCTGATCGAACTGCGCGGGCAGCGCGGCCTGGAAGCCGTCACCGCCCACCTCTCGCAGCCGGTGACGACGGAGCCCGGGGCAGCGTCCTCCACGGACTCCGGGCGCCGCATCCACCTGCCCACCGGCTACGAGATGAACCCCTGGGCCGACCTCCGGCCGCCCGGCGAGGGCGCCCTGACCGGCCGCAAGCTGTGGCACTCCAGCCCGGGGAGCGCGGGATGACCGGCACCTCGCGCAGCGCGGTCCGCGGGAGCGCGGTCCTGCACCTCCGGTGCGCCGCGGCCCTGCCGGAGGAGGGGTACCGGGAGGTCCTGGAGCTGCTGCGGGAGTTCTCCCCGCTGGTCCAGGCACTGCCGCCCCGCTCGGCACTGGTCCAGGTCCGCGGCGCCCAGCGGTACTTCGGCGCGGACGCGGGCCGGATCGCCGAGGTCGTACGGCTGCGCGCGGTCGCCCGGCTGGGCACGGACGTACGGATCGGGGTGGCCGGCACCTGGGCGGTGGCCTCGATGGCCTCCGCGCGGGTCCCCGGCCCCGGCGGAGTGCTGAGCGTGCCCGACGGGGCGGTGTCCGGCTTCCTGGGGCCGCTGCCGGTGGAGGCGCTGTACGGCATCGGCTCCCAACAGGCGGCGGTGCTGCGCGGGTACGGACTGCACACGGTCGGCGCGCTGGCCGCCGTACCGCCCGGGGTCGTCGAGCGGGTCCTTGGCCGGCGGGCGGGCCGGCCCGCCGCGGAGCGCGCCCGCGGCATCGACCCGCGCCCCGTCACCCCGCAGGGCCTGCCGCCGTCGGCCGCGGTCCGGACCGGCTTCGCCCGGCACGAACTGGACGGCCCCCTCGCGCGCGCCGAACTGCTCGGCCTCGCCGTACGGCTGGGGGCGCTGCTGCGCGGCCGCCGCCAGGCCGCCCGGTCCCTGTCGCTGACCCTGCAGTTCGCCGGCGGCACCCGCTGGGAGAAGTCCCGGCGGCTCGCCGAGCCCTCCGCGCACGACGAGGACCTGCGGGCCCTCGCGTACCGGCTGCTGGACGCGGCCGGCCTGCAACGGGCCCGGCTGACCGGGATGGTGCTGCGCGCCGAGGACCTCACGGGCGCGGAGAAGGCGGCCCGGCAGATCTCCCTGGACCCGGTCCGCGAGGCCCGGCTGACGGTGGAGGCGGCCATCGACCGCGCGAACGCCCGCTTCGGTGCGGGCACGGTCCGTCCCGCGGCGACGTTCGCCGCATCGGCGTAGCACCCGGCGGAGGTCTGCCGCAGCACTGGCGCGGCGCTGGAGCGCGGCTTGCGACACGCATCTTTTACTGACGCGTAACTTCCTTGTTTTGCTACCCGCCCGTAATTTGGCGACAGCAGCCCCCCTTGTGATCCGGATCACGGGACGAGCCCCCACATCATCCCCACTCACCCCCACGCATTCCCCTTGAGCCGCAAGGAGATCACACGATGCTGCCCTGGAGACGCCTGCTCCGCCTGCTGGCCGTCCTCACCCTCACCGCCGCCGCGCTCGTCGCCCCCACCGCCGCCGCGCAGGCCGCGTCCGCACCGAGCAGCGGCTGGAACAACTGGTCCTGCAAGCCGTCCGCCGCCCACCCCCGGCCCGTCGTACTCGTACACGGCACCTTCGGCAACTCCATCGACAACTGGCTGGGCCTCGCGCCGTACCTCGTCCACCGCGGGTACTGCGTCTACTCGCTCGACTACGGTCAACTGCCCGGCGTACCCCTCTTCAACGGGCTCGGTCCCATCGACAAGTCCGCCGGACAGCTCTCCGTCTTCGTCGACAAGGTGCTCGCCTCCACCGGCGCCGCCGAGACCGACCTCATCGGCCACTCCCAGGGCGGCATGATGCCGCGCTACTACCTGAAGTTCCTCGGCGGCGCCGCCAAGGTCAACGCGCTGATCGGGCTCGCCCCCGACAACCACGGCACGGACCTGAACGGGCTCGCCCAACTGCTCCCGTACTTCCCCGGAGCCGAGGACCTGATCAGCGCCGCGACACCCGGACTCGCCGACCAGATCGCCGGGTCGGCTTTCCAGAACAAGCTGAACGCGGGCGGGGACACCGTTCCCGGCGTCAAGTACACCGTGATCGCGACCAAGTACGACGAGGTGGTCACCCCCTACCGCAGCGCGTTCCTCGACGGGCCGGACGTACGCAACGTGGTGCTCCAGGACATGTGCCTCCTTGACCTTTCGGAGCACGTGGCCATCGGCCTCACCGACCGGATCGCCTGGCACGAGGCGGCCAACGCCCTCGACCCGGCGCACGCCGGACGGACCACCTGCGCGTCGGTCTTCGACTGACGCGGCAGACGGTCCGTCCGGCGTGAACCCCGCCCTGGACTAGCGGCCGCGGCGGCCCGGCGTCGCACGGCGCCGGGCCAGGCCGAACAGCACGGCCGCACCGACGGCCAGGATGCCCGCCCCGGCGATCGCGATCGCCGGGGTGGTGCTGCTGGCGCCCGTCTCCGCGAGGTGGGTGCCCTGTGCGGGGACCGGCGACTCGGCGGTCTCGGCGTTCGTCTTGGGGTCGTTGTCGCCGTGGCCGTTGTGCTCCACCGTGGACTTGTCCGCGCCGTCGGCGATCTGCTCGTCGGTCGGGGCCTGGGGGCCGCTCTCGTCCGAAGGCTCCGCGGAGGGCTGCTGCGAGGGCTGCTGCGAGGGCTGCCGCGACGGCTGGGTGCTCGGCTTCGAGCCGGGCTTCGTGCTCGGCGTGGCGGTGGAACCGCCCCCGCTGCCGCCGTTGTCCTTGCCGAACACCACGTCCGAGCAGGTGTAGAAGGCCTCGGGGCTGTCCGAGCGCTGCCAGACGCTGTAGATCAGGTGGCGGCCCGACTTGTTCGGGACCGTGCCGGAGAAGACGTAGTCGCCGTTCTGCATGCCCGGGTCGGTGACCTTCACGAACGGCGCGGGCTCCAGGTCCGACCACTTCAGCGGCTTCGACGGGTCGTACCCGTCCTTCGTCACGTACAGCTCGAAGGAGCCCTTGTGCGGGGCGGTCCCCTTGTAGCGGAAGGTGTGCGCGCCCGCCGCCATCGGGCTCGCCGGCCAGTCGGCGCGGGCCAGGTCCAGGCCCTTGTACTTGGGGTTGGCGGCCGAGCACAACTGCCCGTCCGGGATCAGGGACTTGCTCTGGCCGGCCGCGTTGGCGATGTTCACCGCGTTCCAGTCGTAGAACGCCTGCGTCCCGCTCGCCGCCACCGCCGCCTTGCAGGCCGCCGACTTCGGGGCCTCCGGCCCCTCCGCGTAGCACGCCGCCACCCGGCTGACCGGGTCCGTCATCGAACCGTGGGCCGCCGCGGGCGCCGCGGCGTACGCGGCCACCGCGAGGGGGGCCAGCGCGACGGACGCGATACGGGTGGCGGTGCGGCGTGCGGGCATGGTGGATCTCCTTCGGGCGCAAGGCAGGGGTGCGCCGGGAGACCCGGGCTGTGCGGCGCCGCCCCCTACGGGGTCGCGGCGCCGCCTCCGGCCCTCCCTGGCCCAGCCAAACTAACCGCCCGCACCCCGGGTTTCCCCGGCTCCGGGGCCCGGAAGGTGATCCTTAGGATCCGCTTAAGGAACCACTAAGCGTGCCCACAGGAAGCGCTGTCGGCTAGGCCAGCAGTGCGTTCAGCCCCGCCGCCGTCCGAGCCTGCGCGTCCAGGGCGTCGAGGGCCCGTACGGCCTCGGCCGCCGCCTCGGGGTCGGTCTCGGCGAGGCCGCTCTCGGCGAACTCGTCCTCGTCCAGCCGCAGCACGGACGTGCCGTCGGCCGAGACCCACAGGTCGAGGTCCAGGTCCTCGACCACGATCACGCCGTCCTCCACCACGGCCGGGCGGGTGACGTCGCAGTACCAGCCCTTGAGGACGCCCTCGCCGGTGCGCACCTCCTTGACCGCGTACCAGCGGTCGCGCCAGAAGTGCTCGGTGAACACATCACCCGGCTCGAAGCGCACGAAGCCGAAGTCCCGTACGCCTTCTGCCGCCCAGGGGGCGCGCACGGAGATCCGGCTGCCGGTGTCGGCGACCAGGTCCGCGGGGTAGCGGATCTTGGTACGGCCGGCCTTGACCAGGGCGACGGTGAGCTGTTCGGTCATGTTCTCGTGGTCTCCAGCTTCTTCGCGTAGCGCGTCTCGGTCGCGCAGATCTCGTACCCGAACCATTGGTTGACGGCGAGCATCGGCGCGTTCCCGGTGTCGTTGCCGGTGAACGCCTCCGTGTAGCCGGCCGCGCGGGCCCGGCGCAGGGAATCGGTCTTGGCGAGCTTAGCCAGGCCCCGGCCGCGGAAGGCCCGCAGGGTGCCGGTCATCCCCGAGCCGTAGCGGGTGGCGCCGTCGCTCTGCGCGGCCGTGAAGGCGGCGACCGAACCGTCCACGAGGACAACGGTGCTGAGGTCCTTGTCGAGGTTCGGGTTGTTCCAGGTGTGCCGCACCCAGTCCTCGTAGTCGTCGAACTCGGCCTGCACGTCCCCCGGTTCGTCGAGCGTGGTCTCGGCGTCGGCCTCGAAGAGCGGCCGCGGGTCGGCGGCGAAGGCCGAGCCGGGGCGCAGCTCCACCCCGGCGGGCAGCGGGTCCGGGAGCGCGGGCAGCGCGGCCGAGGTCAGGTCCAGGCGCAGGAAGTGCGCGGAGCGGCCGACCCGGTAGCCGCGCCGCTCGGCGAAGGCGCGGTGGGCGGGCTCGTCGAGGACCCAGGCGTACGAGTCCGACGCGCCCTCGGCGACGAGGTGTTCCTCGGCCGCGCGCAGCAGGCCGGTCCCGGCGCCGAGGCCGCGGTGCGCGGGGTCGACGTAGGCGTTGACGAAGCCCTGGCCGGGCTCGGGGCTGTCGTAGGCGATGCCGGCCTGGGCGGTGCCGATGGCGAGGCCGTCCCCGTTCTCGGCGAGGAGCAGGCGGTAGCGCTTGTCGGGGTGGGCGGAGTCCAGCTGGAAGGCGACCCCGCGGGCGGTGGTGATCATGAAGGGCAGGGCCGCGCGGAGCACCCGTACGACGGCCTCCGTGTCGGAGGCGTCGCCCGGGCGCAGGTCGCGGATCGATACGGTCATGCCCCGGACCGTACGGGCGGTGCGGGACGGATGCCTGCGGATTTCGGGGGTGATGGGGGAGAATCAGCCGCGTGACCTCGACGAACCTGAAGATCCGGATTGACGGCGCGGCCGGCGCCGCCGCCCCGTACGAGCAGCTGCGCGCGCAGATCGCGGACCGTGCGCGGTCGGGGAAGCTGCCGACGGGGTTCAAGCTGCCCACGGTGCGGGGGCTGGCGGAGGAGCTCGGGCTGGCGGCGAACACGGTCGCCAAGGCGTACCGGGCGCTGGAGGCCGACGGGGTCATCGAGACGCGGGGCCGCCATGGCACGTTCGTCGCGGCGGCGGGGGAAGGGGCCTCCCGCGAGGCCGCGGCGGCCGGCCAGGCGTACGCGGACCGGGTCCACCGGCTGGGCCTGACCCTGGAGGAGGCCACGGCGGCCGCCGCCGACGCCCTCCGGGCGCGGTACGGCCAGTAAGTCCGCCCGCGGCGCGGCCCCCTGGGACGCAGCCCGCAGTGCCGCTACAGGTAAAGACCCGCGTCGGCGTCGTGCCCCTGGGCCGGGAGGAGGGCCGTCGGGCCCGTGGCGCCTCGGCGGAGGGCGAAGAGTTCGGCCAGGGTGGCGCCCTCGCGGGGGACGCCCTCGTCCGTGCCCAGCCAGTCCACCGCCTCGCGGTGCGTCAGCCGGCCGACCTCGATGCGGGCCAGGCAGCGGCCCGGCCGCACGACCGCGGGGTGCAGGCGCTCCAGGTCCTCGTTGGTGGTGACCCCGACCAGGACGTTGCGCCCCTGGCCCAGCAGGCCGTCCGTCAGGTTGAGCAGCCGGGACAGCGCCTGCCCGGCGGTGTGCCGGGCCTCGCCGCGGATCAGCTCGTCGCAGTCCTCCAGCAGCAGCAGCCGCCAGCGGCCCTTCGCCGTGCCCTCGTCCTCGCCGATCGCGATGTCCATCAGGTAGCCGACGTCGTTGAACAGCCGCTCCGGGTCCAGGACGCAGTCCACCTGGCACCAGTCCCGCCATGAGCGGGCCAGCGTCCGCAGGGCCGAGGTCTTCCCGGTGCCCGGCGGACCGTGCAGCAGCAGCAGCCGGCCCGCGATGTCGTCGGGGGTGACCTTCATCAGCCGGTCCATGGCCCCCGCCACCGGCGCCGTGTAGTTGGGCCGCACCTCCGCCCACGTACCGGCCGCGATCTGACGCGTCGTACGGTACGGGCCGCGGCGCGGGGAGACGTACCAGAAGCCCATCGTGACGTTCTCCGGCTGCGGTGCGGGCTCGTCCTGCACCCCCTCCGTGGCCTTGCCGAGCACCCCGGCGGCGAGTTCGTCGCTGACCGCGGTCACCGTCACGTCCGCGCCCCGGCTCCAGCGGGAGACGAGCATGGTCCAGCCGTCGCCCTCCGCGAGCGTCGCGCTGCGGTCGGTGTCGCGCGCCGAGCGCAGCACGGTGGCCTCGGGCGGCAGCAGGCTCGCGTCGGCCTTCACCCGCTCGATCGACACGCTGTGCGAGTACGGCTGCTCGCCGGACGCGAACCGGCCGAGGAACAGCGCATCGACGACGTCGGACGGCGAGTCGCTGTCGTCGACGTTGAGCCGGATCGGCAGCGCGTCATGCGGGTTGGCTGGCATGGCGCCCATGATCCGGCACGAAGTGTCCTCATGCACCCGTGTTTCGCCGGATCGGGTGCCCAAGTTCCCTCTTCAAACGCATCGGACGTGAAGATTCGGACCGCAACTCCACCCCGAACATTCTTGGCATGGACGCTTCCTGCGGCTCCCGTCTCCCAGTACCACGGACTCAGGAGTAACCCCCACAAGGAGCCGCACACATGAGCATGAGAATGTCGCGCTTCGCAGCCTTGACCTCCTCGCTGTTACTCGCCGCGGGCGCCGCCCTGTTCGGCGCCGGCCAGGCCGCCGCCTCGGCGGACTTCGGCTACGTCGCCCTCGGCGACTCGTACTCCTCCGGCGTCGGCGCCGGCAACTACGACAGCGGGAGCGGCGACTGCAAACGCACCACCCGTGCCTACCCGGCCCTGTGGGCCGCCGCCCATTCCCCCCAGACCTTCTCCTTCACCGCCTGCTCGGGCGCCCGTACGGGTGATGTGCTCGCCGGCCAGCTCGGCCCGCTGAACTCCGGCACCGACCTGGTCAGCATCACCATCGGCGGCAACGACGCGGGCTTCGCCGACGTCATGACGACCTGTGTGCTCCAGTCGGAGTCCACCTGCGTCAGCCGCGTCAACCAGGCCAAGGCGTACGTCGACTCCACCCTCCCCGGCCAGCTCGACCAGGTCTACGACGCCATCCACGCCAAGGCGCCGAACGCCCGCGTGGTCGTCCTCGGCTATCCCCGCTTCTACAAGCTCAACGGGTCCTGCGTCACCGGCCTCACCGAGGGCGAGCGCACCGCCATCAACGGCGGTTCCGACTACCTGAACGCCGCCGTCGCCAAACGCGCCGCCAACCACGGCTTCGCCTTCGCCTCGCTGGTCGGCGCCTTCACCGGCCACGAGATCTGCTCCGGCGACGCGTGGCTGCACAGTCTCAACTGGCTCAACATCGGCGAGTCCTACCACCCCACCGCCGCCGGACACTCCGGCGGCTACCTGCCCGCCTTCACCAACGCGGCCTGACGCTCACTCGTCCAGTGCCCCGCCTTCGGCGGCCTGACCCGACTTCGTCGGGCCCGGTGACGCGGGCGGACCGGACGCGCCGGGCGTTCCGGGCGTTCCGGGTGTTCCAGGGGAGGAGGCCCCGTCCGCCGGGGCCTCTTCCTCGCACGTCACGGAGAACTCCACCCAGTCCGAGGTGCTTTCCTCCGGCGCCCGGACCTCCAGCCTGACCGCGTCCTCGAAGGTCGCGCTCGCGAAGTACGTCAGCTCCGTGTGCTCCAGCTTCCTGCTCGAGGGCCCGCCCGCCTCGTACGTGACGGACTGCCAGCCCGGCCCCGTGGTCACCCCGCTGCGCGTGGCCCAGCGGTACTCCAGCACGGCGGGCGTCCCGTCCACCTCGACGGTGGCGCTGAAGGCGGGCGCCCGGTCGGCCGGCGGGGGGCAGCTGCCGCTGTAGGTGTCCCGTACGGCCGTCACCGCGGACACGGTGACGTGCGGCGCGGGGGTGGCCGACGGGGAGGCGGAGGGGCTCGGGGAGGGCGACGGGCTCTCCGAAGGGGAGGTGGAGGGGGAGGCCGACTGCGAGGCGGTCGGAGCGTCCGTCGGGCTGTCGCCGCCGTCCCCGCCCGAGCCCTCGCGGTCCTTCAGCGCCAGCCAGGCCAGCGCGACCAGGGCCAGCGCGAGTACGAAGATCCCGGCCGTCAGGACCAGCCCGGCCCGTCCCTTCCGGGCCGGCTCCGGGGCGGGCCCCCGGGCCGCCGCGGGTCCGGGCATCGGCATCGGCATCGGCGGGGTCGGCCCGCCGGGCCCGCCGTGCGCGCCGTACGCACCGGGTCCGCCCTGCTCGTCGTGCCGGTGGGGCACGATGGCGGTCGGCGAGTCCGGCCCCGACACCGGCCCGCCGGAGGCCCGAACGGTCCCGCCCGCGCCGATGATCCGCAGCATCCGGGCCGCCTCGGCCGCGGGCAGCCGCTCGGCGGGGTCCTTGCGCAGCAGCCCCGCCAGTACGGGCTCCAGCGCGCCGGCCCGCCGCGGCGGCGGGAACTCCTCGTCCACCACCGCCCGCAGCGTGGACAGCGGGGTGTCGTGGCGGAAGGGCGAGACCCCCTCGACGGCCGCGTAGAGCATCACCCCGAGCGCCCACAGGTCCGACTCGGGACCCGGCTCGCGGCCGAGTGCCCGCTCCGGCGCCAGGAATTCGGGGGAGCCGATCACCTCGCCCGTCATCGTGATGGAGGAGGAACCCTCCAGGCTCGCGATCCCGAAGTCGCTCAGCACCACCCGGCCGTCATTGGCGATCAGCACGTTGCCGGGCTTCACGTCCCGGTGCAGCACCCCCGCCTCGTGCGCGGAGCGCAGCGCGGCCAGCACCTGCTCGCCGATGTGCGCGGCCCGCTGCGGGGTGAGCGGCCCCTCGGCCTCCAGCACGTCCGCCAGGGTGAGCCCGCGCACCAGCTCCATCACGATCCAGGGCCGGCCGCCCTCGGTCGCCACGTCGTAGACGGTGACGACCCCGCGGTGCGAGACCCGGGCCGCGGCCCAGGCCTCCCGCTCGAGCCGCCGGTACATCCGGCTCACGTCGGCCTCGTCCAGCCCGGCCGGCGCCCGTACCTCCTTGACCGCCACCTCGCGGCCGAGCAGTTCGTCCCGGGCCCGCCACACGATGCCCATGCCGCCCCGGCCGAGCGGGCCCAGCAGGCGGTACCGGCCGGCGATGACCCGCTCGCCGTCCGTCTCCCCATCCGAGCGAGCCTCATTCACGGGAGCCCCCCAATGCGTTACTGGTTGATCACTCCAAGTTAGCGCAGTGCGCGCTGAGTGACTCCCGCCGCGCAGGGAGTCCGCATGGCGTCGAAATTGTGCGGAGAGTAACCGTCGACTCCGCTGAGTAATCGTCAACTCCCCGTTGTGGTAGGGGTAATTCACACCACCGGGATACCCGGGCGCGACGCGGGGGCGATAGGGTTAACCTGCCCGGGCCGGGTGCCCTCGTACGGGTGGGGAGAGACATGGAACAGATAGCAATGCGCAGCAGGCCGCCTCGCGTGCCTGCCATCACCTGCGGCAGCAGCGCGACCAGCTCGCGCCTCGACCGCCATCTCGCCGTGTTGGGCGGCCCCGCCGTCCCGCAGCGCGAGGCCGCCGAGGCGACGCTGCTGATGCGCGAGCTCACCTCCCGCGACCACACGCACCGTCTGCGGAGCCGGAGCGCGCGCGTCTCGCTCTTCGCGCCGCTGCGCCGTCTGCGTCGCACGCTCTTCGGCAGCCGCCGCTCGTAACTGTCCCCGAAGCGACGCCGTTTCGTCCCGGCCTGATTCACCCGATCACACCGTCCCGGCGCAATGCCGCGATCTGTGCGCCCGTCATCCCCAGGGCGCCCAGCAGGGCTTCGGTGTGCTCGCCGAGCGCGGGCACCGCACCCATGTGCGGTGCCGCGCCACCCGGCAGTCCGATGGGCGGCAGCAGGGCCCGCAGTGGACCGGCCGGCGATCCCACCTCCCGCCAGCGGTCCCGCGCCGCCAGCTGTGGATGCCCGGCCAGCCGGGCCACCGAGTTCAGCCGTGCGCAGGCCAGGCCCGCCGCCTCCAGTGCGGCGATCGCCTCGTCCGCGCCCAGCCGGACCAGCGCCTCGGCCACCACCGCGTCGGTCTTCTCCCGGTTCGCGGTGCGCGCCGCGTTCGTCGCGTACGCCGGGTCGAGCGCCAACTCCGGCCGCTCCAGGACCTGTTCGGCGAGGCGGCGCCACTCCCGGTCGTTCTGCACCGACAGCAGCACCCGGTCGCCGTCCGCCGTCGGGTAGGCGTCGTAGGGGGCGATCACCGCGTGCGCCAGGCCGGTGCGTACCGGCTCCTGCCCGCCGTGCATCGTCAGGTGCAGCGGATGGCCCATCCACTCGGCCAGCGCGTCCAGCATCGACACCTCAACCCTGCCCCCGCGCCCCGTGGTCCCGCGCCGCAGCAGGGCCGCGAGCACCCCTGAGAAGGTGTACATGGCGGCCGCGATGTCAGCCGCCGGGATGCCCGCCTTGACGGGCTGCTCCGGGGTGCCGGTCACCGAGACCAGGCCCGCCTCGCACTGCACGAGCATGTCGTAGGCGCGCTTGTGGGCGTACGGGCCTTCGGCGCCGTAGCCGGAGACGTCCACCGCGACCAGCCGCGGATAGCGGGCGCACAGCGCCGCCGAGTCGAGCCCCAGCCGGGCGGCGGCCCCCTGGGCGAGGTTCTGTACGAACACGTCGGCGCCGTCGAGCAGCCCGTGCAGGACCTCCCGGCCGCGCGGGTCCTTCAGATCGAGCGCGATCGATTCCTTGCCCCGGTTGGCCCAGACGAAGTGCGAGGCCAGCCCGTGCGCGGCGGTGTCGTAGGCGCGCGCGAAATCGCCGCCGTCGGGCCGCTCGACCTTGATGACGCGGGCGCCGAGGTCGGCGAGCTGGCGGGTGGCGAACGGGGCCGAGACGGCCTGTTCGACGGCGACGACGGTGATGCCGTCCAGGGGGAGGGGCTCGGTGGTGGTCATGGCGCCCTGCCTACCGGGTGGAGGGCGGTCTGTCACCCGTGTGCGGTGCGAAATGCACACTGATGATCAGTTCGCGTGCGTAATGTACGGCGTGTCGTCCGTCGACTCGTACGGAAGGGCCGCCCATGGGCCGCCCGGCCGCCCGGCCGCATCGCCCCTCTCCGCCGGAGTGTTCTCGCCGCTGCCCTCGCAACTGGGCATCGACTTCCCGCTCCGGGCGGGCGGAACCCTGGCCGCGCTGGAGTCCACCGGCGCGCGGGTGACCCTGGCCGTTTCACGGCCGATGTCCAGGTGCCGCGTACGGACGCCCTCGACGACGGCGGCGGCACCGTCACTGCGTCCCGGCCTCAGTCCCGGCCGCGCGCGAACCTGCGCGTGGCCGGCGGCGCGAAGAGGACCAGCAGTACGAGGGACCAGAGCAGCGCCCCCGCGACCGGGTGCGCGGCCGGCCAGGCGGCGCCCGCCGCGGCCTCGCCGCCCGCGTTCCCGCACAGCGCGCGCACGGCCGTGGCGACGGCGCTGATCGGGTTCCACTCGGCGACCGCCCGCAGCCACCCGGGCAGCCCGGCGGTCGGCAGGTACGCGCTGGACAGCATCGGCAGGACGAAGGTGGCGCTGCCGAGCTGGCCCGCCGCCTCCTCGCTCCGGCTCAGCAGCCCGAGGTACGTCCCCACCCACGCGGTCGCGAACCGGAACAGCAGCAGCACGCCGAGGGCCCCGAGCGCACCCCCGAGGCCGTTCTCGACCCGCCAGCCCATCGCCAGCCCGACCAGCATCAGCGGCACCATCGAGACCGCTGTGGTCAGCAGGTCCGCGGCCGTCTGGCCCAGAGGTACGGCGGCCCGGCTCATCGGCAGGGTCCGCAGCCGGTCCATCACCCCGCGGTGCGCGTCCTGCGCGGCCGTGAACATCCCGGTCATCAGGCCGTTCGCGGCGGTCGCGGCGAGCAGCCCCGGAACCAGGAACTCACGGTACTCCGCGCCCGGCATGGCGAGCGCGCTGCCGAAGACGTACCCGAAGAACAGCAGCATGGTGATCGGCATGGTCTGGGTCAGGATCAGCAGCGCCGGCGCGTGCCGGGCCTTTTGCAACTGGCGGGTCAGGACGGCGCCGCCGTCGGACAGCAGGGTGCTCATGCCGCGTGCTCCTGGCTCTGGTCGGGGTGTCGGCCGGCGTGCTCGGCCCGGCGGACGCGGGTGAGGCGCAGGAACACCTCGTCGAGGGTGGGCGGGCGCAGGCTCGCGTCGGTGACCGGGATCCCGGCGGTGTCGAGGGCGCGGACGATCCCGGGCAGGGTGAGGGCGCCGTCCGCCACGGTCACGCCGACGGTGAGGCGTTCCTCGTCCAGCGCGGGCCGGCCGCCGGTGAGCTGGTCGAGCACGACGGCCGCACCCGCGAGCGCCTCGCGCGCGGTCACGGTGACCTCCGCGTGGGAGCCGATCCGGGCCTTGAGCTCCGCCGGGGTGCCGCTGGCGGCGGTTCGGCCGCGGTCCACGACCACGATGTCGTCGGCGAGGCGGTCGGCCTCCTCCAGGTACTGGGTGGTGAGCAGCACGGTCGTGCCCTGGTCGGCGAGGGCTCGTACCGCGGTCCAGATCTGCTCGCGGGCCGCAGGATCCAAGCCGGTGGTGGGCTCGTCGAGGAACAGCACCCGGGGGTCGGTGAGGAGTCCCGCGGCCAGGTCGAGGCGCCGGCGCATCCCGCCCGACCAGGTGGACGCCACCCGGTCGGCGGCCTCGGCGAGGCCGAAGCGGTCCAGCAGCTCGTCCGCGCGGGTCCGGCCGGCGGCCCCGCGCAGTCCGGTGAGGCGCGCGAAGAGCCGGAGGTTCTCGCGGCCGGTCAGGTCGGTGTCCACCGAGGCGTACTGGCCGGTGACCCCGATGGCGCGGCGGACGGCGGCGGGCTCGAGGGTCACGTCGTGGCCCGCGACCAGGGCGCGGCCGCCGGTGGGCGCGGTCAGGGTGGCGAGGATCCGGACGGCGGTGGTCTTGCCCGCGCCGTTCGGGCCGAGGAGGCCGCAGACCGTGCCTTCGGGGACGGCGAGGTCGAGGCCGCGCAGGGCCTGGACGTCACCGTAGCGCTTCTCCAGCGCCTCACTAAGTACAGCGTACGTAGTCGTCATGAGTGGCACCCTACCGCACTACGTACGCCGTACGTAACTAGGATGGTGATCCATGGACGTGAAGAGGCGACGACGAGGGCTACGAGAGCGACGAGGCGGTGCGCGATGACGACCGGCGACCGCGCCACTGAACCCGCGGTGATCTGGGCCCGCCCGCAGCGGGCCGGCCGCGGCCCCCGGCCCGCGCACAGCCGCGACTCGATCGCGGCGGAGGCGGTGCGGATCGCGGACGCGGAGGGCATCGAAGCCGTCTCCATGCGGCGCGTGGCGGCGGGCATCGGCGCCGGGACGATGTCCCTGTACAACTACGTCCCCCGCAAGGAGGACCTGTACGAGCTGATGGTCGACGCCGTCAGCGCGGAGTACGACCTGACCCCGCCCACCGGCGACTGGCGCGCCGACCAGCTGGCGCTGGCGCGCCAGACGCGGCAGCTGATGCGGCGCCACCCCTGGCTGCCCCGGCTGCTGAGCCCGGTCCACGGCTTCAGCCCGAACGCCCTGCGGTACCTGGAGCACAGCCTCGCCTGCCTGGCGCCGCTGAAGGCGCCCGACGGCGAGAAGCTGGAGCTGATCGCCGCGATCAACGGCACGGTGGCCACGTACGTGGCGGGCGAGCTGGCGCTGGCCGAGCGGAGTCGCCAACTCCCCTGGAGCGAGGCCGAGGAGCAGGGCGTACGGGCGGCCTGGCTCGGCTCCCGGCTGGCGACGGGGGAGTACCCGCACCTCGCGGCGGCGCTCGCCTCGGCCACTCCGGTCACCACCGCGGGACCGGAGCTGGCCGCCGCCTTCGACCGCTCGATGGCCCGGCTGCTGACGGCATGGGGTGCCTGAACCCCGGGCCTGATCGCCCGGGCCTGATCGCCCGGACCGATCGCCCGGACTACAGGAGGGCGAACTGGCCGCCCGGGCCCTCCTCCTGGTGGTCCAGCACCGAGGCGGGGCGTCGGGCCCAGCGCGGCGGCGGCAGTACCCCGGCCGCCCGCAGCCCGGCGGCGGCCAGCGGCGGCCCGGGGCTGAACCGCGCCCGCTCGGGGGCCAGGTCGGCCAGCAGGGCCAGGGTCGTGACCAGGGCGAGGAGCTCCGAGGTCCAGTGCTGCGGCCACTCGGCCGGGCCCAGCGCCTCGAGCCCGTCGGCCTCCGGGTCGCGGTGGGCGTGGCGGGCCGCGAACCAGGCCTCCAGCACCCGGGTGCCCTGGACCTCGTACTCCCAGGCCGCGGCCGGGACGGGGGAGACGGTCCCGCTCCCGAGGCTCAGCGTCTCGGTCTGCGGGTCGTACGCCGCCTCGTGCGGCCACGCCGCGAGCGCGGAGCGGACGTACGGCCGGCGCCCGCCGGGCAGCCGGGGCGCCTCCCCGCCGCGGGCGCCGCGCAGCTGGACGGTGAGCAGCCGGTGGCCCAGCTCCAGGCCGGCGCGCCAGCGCCCGGGGTCCGCGGTGAGCGGGACCTCGTAGCCCCGCGGCCCCGGGCGGCCCGCGGCGAGGATCCAGCACAGCACGTCCTCGGGGGTGACCCAGCCGCCGTAGTGCTCGCCGAGCAGCGGCAGCAGCCCGGGTGCGAGATTGGGCTCGGCGCCTCCGGGTCGCCGGTGCAGCGGGCGGATCCGGCCGAGCCGGCCGGCGGGGAGATGGGCGGTGACCAGCAGTTCCGGCACCTCGACGGCGAAGAGCTGGTGCTCGTCGAGGACCCGCCACAGCTCCGGCCGGGCCGTGTCGATCAGCCGCTGGTCGGGCAGGAGCCACTGCTCGTCGAAGGGCTCGCGCAGCACCCGTACGGGCTCGGGGCAGGGGCCGGGCGTGTCCGCGAACCGGGCCGTGGAGCCGGCGCGCTGCCCCGGGAGCGCGGCCGCGCCGGCGGCGGGCGTACGGCTGCGGGTCGGGCGGAACAGCCGCTCCCGCTCCGCTCCTTCGGCGCCGGTCAGGACGGTCCAGCGGGCGCGCAGGGTGGCCGGGTCGGGGGCGGCCACCCAGGACCGGCCCAGGCGCAGGCCGTCGACGGCCCAGGGCATCAGATCGTCAAGCAGCGGTACGTCAGCGCTCACCCGGCGATGGTAGCGACGCCGCCCGGCGGCCGGGCTGTGTCCAGGCCGGAGGACTACGCTCGTGATGTACCCGAAAGTGTCCGAATGATCCGATCGAGCAGATCGGGCGGAATCAGGCGGATCGGGTGGATCGAGCGGACGAGCGGATCGAGGAGACGGTCATGAGTCAGTACGACGAATACTCGACTCCCTCGCAGGCCGAGGGCGAGCGGCTCGACGAGGACATGGACGACAGGCAGCGCGACCAGCGCCACCACCCCGAGACGACGCGCACCACGCCGTCCCAGGCGGAGGGCGAGCGCCGGGCAGAGGAGGACGAGAAGTAGCCGGGCTGCCGTAATCAGCCGGTCAGCCGGTCAGCCGGTCAGTGGGCGTCGACGGTGACCGTGAAGGAGAAGCGGTCTCCGCGGTAGCGGATCCGCGCCACGTCCACCACCCGGCCGTCCTTGTCGTACGTCACGCCCGTGTAGTGCAGGATCGGGCTGAGCAGCGGGACCTGGAGCAGCTCGGCCGTCACCGGGTCGGCCAGCCGGGCCTCGACGGTGTCGGTGATCCGGCTGATCCGGACCCCGACGATGTCACGCAGCACCTTGGTCATCGGCCAGCGCTCCAGATCGCCCAGGTCGATGGCCTCGGCGAGTTCCGGCAGGACCGCGTTCTCCGCCCAGTTGGTCGGCTCGCCGCTCTCGCTGTCGTGGCGCAGCCTGCGGTACGAGATCACCTCGGCCGTGTCCGGGAAGTGCTCCAGCAGCTCCCCGGACACGGCCGTCCGCTCATGGCCGAGAATCGTCGTACGGTCACCCGACTGCTGCGCCACGATCGCGTCGACCGAGCCCAGCAGCCGTACCGGGGCCCCGCGCATCGCCGCCGGCTCGATGAAGGTGCCGCGCCGCCGGTGGCGGCTGATCAGGCCCTCGCCCTCCAGCTCCTTGAGCGCCTGCCGCATGGTCAGCACGCTCACCCCGTAGTGCTCGGCGAGCCGCTCCTCGGTGGGCAGGCGCAGCGAGGCGTCCGCGGTGCGCCCCAGTATCGAGGCGCGCAGCGACTGGGAGACCTGGTACCAGAGCGGCAGCTTCCGGTTCAGGACCAGCGAGTCGGGGGCGAAGGCGGTCACGGGTGGTTCTCCGTACGGCTGGACAGGGGGCGTGCTGCGCATATTAGGCGCGGAAGTGGCGCTGGAGACCCTGCCAGACGTCGTCGTACGCGGGCTGGAGGTGGTCCGCGCCGGCCGCCTGGGCGGTGGCGGTGACCGGCCAGCGGGTCTCGAACATGAAGGCCAGCCCGTCGTCGATCTTCTGCGGCTTCAGCTCGGCGGCGCTCGCCCGGTCGAAGGTCTCCCGGTCGGGGCCGTGCGCGGACATCATGTTGTGCAGCGAGCCGCCGCCGGGGACGAAACCCTCGGCCTTGGCGTCGTAGGCGCCCTCGATCAGGCCCATGTACTCGCTCATCACGTTCCGGTGGAAGTACGGCGGGCGGAAGGTGTCCTCGCCGACGAGCCAGCGCGGGGCGAAGACCACGAAGTCCACCCCCGCCAGGCCCGGCGTATCGGAGGGCGAGGTGAGCACGGTGAAGATCGACGGGTCGGGGTGGTCGTAGCTGATGGAGCCGATGACGTTGAAGCGGCGCAGGTCGTAGACGTACGGGACGTGCGTGCCGTGCCAGGCCACGACGTCGAGCGGGGAGTGGTCGTAGGTCGCCGACCAGAGGTTGCCGCAGAACTTGTTGACCACCTCGGTGGGGCGGTCGGCGTCCTCGTACGCGGCGACCGGGGCCCGGAAGTCACGGACGGCGGCGAGGCCGTTGGCGCCGATCGGGCCCAGGTTCGGCAGCTCGAAGGGCTGGCCGTAGTTCTCGCAGACGTAGCCGCGGGCGGGGGCCGAGGCGTCGTCGTCCGCGTCGAGGAGCTCGACGCGGAAGCGGACGCCGCGCGGGATCAGGGCCATCTCGCCGGGACCGGCGCTGAGCAGCCCGAACTCGGTGCGCAGCAGCAGTCCGCCGCGCTCCGGGACGATCAGCAGCTCACCGTCGGAGCTGCTGAACACCCGGTCGGTCATCGAGGAGTTGGCGGCGTAGAGGTGGATGGCCATGCCGGCGCGCTGGGTCGCGTCGCCGTTGCCGCCCAGCGTCCACAGGCCGGCCAGGAAGTCGGTGCCGGGGGCCGGGTCGGGCAGCGGGTTCCAGCGGAGCCGGTTGGGGTCGGGAACCGTCTCGGTGAACGGCGCGGTGCGCAGTGCGCCGTTGTCGGTCCGGGTGAAGGGCGGGTGCGCGGCCGACGGGCGGATCCGGTAGAGCCACGAGCGGCGGTTGTGGCTGCGCGGCTCGGTGAACGCGCTGCCGCTGAGCTGCTCCGCGTACAGGCCGAGGGGCGCGCGCTGGGGTGAGTTCCGGCCGAGCGGGAGCGCGCCGGGGACGGCCTCCGAGCTGTGCTCGTTGCCGAAGCCGGTGAGGTACTCCAGCCCCTGCGCCGTCTTCGTGGCCTGCTCGCTCATGGCTGCTCCCGCTCTGTCGGAGGTCTCTCGGGGACCGTCAAGGAATCCTATGGCTGACAGTAGGATTCCCCGCCCCGCACGTCAACGACGGCTTTCGGCGGCCTGCCCGAATGTGGCCGCGACTGCCGCGACTGCCGCGCCTGACCGCTGCGACTCATTGCTCCGACTCATTGCTCCGACTGATTACTGCGAAGGGGGATCCCAAAAGATGAACATTGCTCTACTCTCTCGCGCATGTCGTGGACCCGCAGGTTTCCTGCCGTGCCGGCGGTGCTCCTCGCCGCCCTTCTCGCGCTCTTGTCCCTCCTCGTCGCCGCGCCCCCCGCCGACGCGCACGAGGAGCGCCCCGTCACCCTCCCGGACGGCACCGGCTCCGTACCGCAGTACCGCCAGGCCGAGCCCGACCTGATCGTCTGCAAAACCGACCGGCCCGCCTTCGAGCGCCGGATATCCGCCTTCCCCGAGGAGCTCAGGCAGCGCAACCTCGCCCTGTACGAGCGGTGCGAGAAGAGCGGCTACCGCCACCTGCAGGAAGCCGTGGACGCCGTCGGCCGGCCGGGGATGAACATCGCGATCCTCCCCGGCCTCTACGAGGAGGAGCCCTCGCTCGCCAAGCCGACGGGCGAGTGTTCCGCGCTCCAGGCCCCCAACTCCTCGCTCGGCTACCAGATCCTGTCGTACGAGCAGCAGGCCGCCTGCCGCCACAACCAGAACCTCGTCGCCATCCTCGGCAAGAGCGGCCTCCAGATCGAGGGCACCGGCGCCACCCGCCTGGACGTCGTCATCGACGCCAAGTACCAGAAGCTGAACGGGATCCGTGCCGACAAGTCCAACGGCATCTACTTCCGCAACTTCACCGCGCAGCGCACCACCTTCAACTCGCTGTACGTCCTCGCGGGCGACGGCTTCGTCATCGACGACGTGCTCACGCGCTGGAACGACGAGTACGGCTTCCTGACCTTCGCCAGCGACCACGGGCTCTACAAGAACTGCGAGTCGTACGGGAACGGCGACTCCGGCATCTACCCCGGCAGCGCCTCCAACATCAACGACGGCCGCGGCTACGACGTCCCGCGCTACTCCATCGAGATCACCGGCTGCCGCAGCCACCACAACATGGTCGGCTACTCCGGCACGGCGGGCGACTCGGTGTGGGTGCACGACAACGAGTTCGACCAGAACATGGGCGGCGCCTCGATGGACAGCGCCTTCCCCGGACACCCCGGACTCCCGCAGAACCACGCCAAGTTCGAGCGGAACCTGATCCACGACAACAACGCGGACTACTACCACTACGTCGCCGACGGCACCTGCGCCAAACCGCCCGTCGAGCGCGGCTACGAGCAGGGCGTCGTCTGCCCGCAGATCTCCATGCCCCCGGGCACCGGCATCATCACCGCCGGCGGCAACTGGAACGTGTACGACAACAACTGGGTGTACGGGCACAAGCGCGCGGCCTTCTTCCTCAGCGCGGTCCCGGCCTTCATCCGCGGCGAGGAGTCCTGGGACAAGCAGACCGACACCTCCCACCACAACCGCTACGCCGCCAACATCCTCGGCAAGGACAAGTCCGGAGCCTCCCGCCCCAACGGCATGGACGTCTGGTGGGACGGCCAGGGCCGCGGCAACTGCTGGCAGGCGGGCCCGGACGGCTCGACCCCCGGCACGCTGCCCCAGTGCGGGGACCGGCGCGGCTCGGTCTCCGGGGCCTCGGCCCGCCTCGTGGGCGAGCCGGTGAAGCTGGCCCAGCTGCTGGTCTGCGCCGACTACAGCGTCCAGGCCCGCAAGCTCCCGGCCGGCTGCGACTGGTACGGCGCCCGGGGCCTGGAGCGGGTGGAGACCCAGATCGCCCTGGCCGTCGCGGCCGTACTGCTGCTGGTCGGCGGCCTGCTGTGGTGGCGCCGCCTGCGCACCTCGCGCCTGGGCACCGCGGCCTTCCTGCTGGGCCTCGCGGGACTGGCCCTGGACGTGTCCGGCTCCACGATGCCCCTGGTCGGCACCCCCGTCCCGGCGCTGGGGCTGCTGTGCCTGGGCCTGTGGTGGACCGGTACCGGCGTCGCCCTGAACCCCACCCGCCCCTGGCTGGCGCGGCTGAGCATGCTGCTCGGGGCGCTGACCCTGCTCGACGCCTTCGACAAGGCCGTCCTGATGATCCCCTGGATCCCGCTGAGCCCCGCCTGGATGCGCGCCCTGGTGGCCGTGTTCTGGGTGCTGTGGGCGGTCGTCGCCGCGGCCCGCCCGGGCGCCGACGCCCCGGTCCGCCCCGCCGTCCCGGGCGAGGATCCGGTCGGTGGCCGCGCCCCGGTCCCGGCCGGCCAAACCTCCGCCCTGAGCGCCGAGGCCCAGGCCGGCCCCGACACCACCACGGGCGGCGCGCCGTGACGGACCACCCCGAGGACCGCATCCGGTGCGACGCCTGCGGTACGCCGCCCCGCCGCCGCGGGGGTGCCCGCAGCGCCCGGAGCGCCCGGAGCGCCCGCACGGCGGCCCTGCTCGTCCTGGTCCTGCTGCTCACCGGCGGCGCGGCGGCCGGCTGCGGCGGGCGGGCCACCACCCACCACAAGCCCGGCACCAGCCACGAGCAGGCCTCCGGCAGCACGGGCACCCTCCTGACCACCGACGACGGCGCCGGCCACCGGCTCCGGCAGGTCCCGGCCGAGGGCGCGCCGGAGGTGCGGGTCGCCGCCCGGCCGGACTCCGAGGACGGCTGGAACCTCCAGCTGACCGTGCGGAACTTCGACTTCACCCCCGACAGCACCGGCGGCGCCGCCCTCCTGGGCGCCGGCCACGCGCACCTGGAGCTCGACGGCCGCAAACTGGCCCGCCTGTACGGACCCTGGTTCCACCTGCCCGCGGCGCAGGTGCCCGAGGGCACGCACACCCTGACCGTCCGCCTCTACGCGGACGACCACACCGCCTGGGCCGTCGCCGGCAAGCCGGTCGAGGGCACGCTCCAGCTCACCGCCGGCCCCCCGGGCACGACCGGCCACAGCCACACCCCGGCCGCATCCCAGCCCGCGTCCCCGCCGGCTTCCACACCCGCGTCCCCGCCCGCGGAAGCGCAGGCCGACCGCACGGTCACCCTCACCGTCCGGGACGGGAAGGTCACCCCCGCCCCGGGCCGCACCGAGCTGAAGCGCGGCGAACGCCTCGCCCTGCGGGTCACCAGCGACCGCGCGGACACCCTCCACGTCCACGGCTTCGACAAGGAACTCGCCCTGCCGGCAGGCCAGGAGGCCACCCTGGTCCTGACGGCCGACCGCACGGGCCTCTTCGAGGTCGAGACCCACGAGTCCGACCTCGTCCTGACCCAGCTCCTCGTCCGATGACCACGCTCCCGGCGGTGGGCGGCGGCGGCCGGGGCGTGGTCCTTCACCCGGCCGATCCGTCCACCGTGCTCGCGCACGGCATCGGGTCCCAGCACGATCTGCCCATCTCTCCCTTCTATGCCTTCGCCGGCGCCTTCACCGCACTCTTCGTCTCCTTCCTCGCGCTCGGCCTGCTCTGGTCCACCTCCCGCTTCCGCGGCGACCGCTCCGGCCTCGCCCTGCCCGCCGGGATCCAGCGGGTGGCCGACGCGCCGGCCACCCGCACCACCCTGCGCGGGCTCGGCCTCGCAGCCGCGCTCGCGGTCCTCCTGCACCTCCTCCTCGGTCCCGACGACCCCGCCCGCAACCCCGCTCCCGGCGCCGTCTACGTCCTGCTCTGGGTCGGGCTCGTCCCCGCCTCCCTCCTCCTCGGCCCCGTCTGGCGCCTGCTCAACCCGCTCCGCGCTCTGCACGCCCTCCTTTCCCGGGCGCGGCCCCCCGGCGACCGCCCCCTGCCCGCCCGGCTCGGCCAATGGCCCGCCGCCGCCTGGCTGTTCGCCTTCACCTGGCTCGAACTCGTCTCTCCCGAACCCGCGTCCACCACCACCCTCCTGATCGCCCTCACCGCCTACGCCACCGCCCAGCTCCTGCTCGCCGCCCGCTTCGGCGAGCGCTGGTTCGCCGACGGAGACGCCTTCGAGGTGTACTCCGGCCTCCTGGCCCGGCTCTCCCCGCTCGGCCGTCGCAGCGACGGCCGCCTGGTTCTCCGTAACCCCTTCCACGGACTCGACGCGACGCCCGAGCGGCCCGGACTCGTCGCCACCGTCTGCGTCCTGCTCGGATCCACCGCCTACGACGGCTTCTCGGACAGCCCCTCGTGGATCAACGCGATCCAGACCTCCCCCCTCGGCCGCACCCCCACGGCCACCCTCGGACTCCTCGGCTCCATCGCCCTCGTCGCCACCCTGTACTGCCTCTGCGCGGCGGCCACCCGCCTCGTCAGCGGCCCGCACCCGGGCCCGCTGACGGCCTTCGCGCACTCACTCGTGCCGATCGCGCTCGGCTATCTCATCGCCCACTACTTCTCTCTCCTTGTCACCACAGGACCACGCACAGTGAGCATCGCATTCGGCACTGACAACGCCTCCGAACCCTTGCCGCCACTGGGTCCAGGGGCCCTCGCCGCCCTCCAGGTCATCGCCGTGGTCACCGGTCACGTGCTCGGCGTGATCGCGGCCCACGACCGCTCCGTCCGCCTCTTCCCGCCCGCGAAAGCCATCGCCGGACAGCTCCCGCTGCTCGCGCTGATGATCACGTACACGGTCGGCGGACTCAGCCTCCTGCTGAACTGAAGCGCACTGAACCGAGCCCGGCGCCCCCCGCCATGACCCGGCGCGACCCAGGAGCGGCATGATGGACCACGTGTCCCCAGACCACCCCCTGCGCCGTGCGCCGATCCAGCAGCGCAGCGCCGACCGGCTCGCCCGGATCCTCGACGCCTGCGCGGAGCTCCTGGACGAGACCGGGTACGAGCACCTCAGCACCCGGGCCGTCGCGCTGCGCGCCGGCGTGCCCATCGGCTCCGTCTACCGCTTTTTCGGCAACAAGCGGGCCATGGCCATCGCCCTGGCCCACCGCAACCTCGACCAGTACGCCGAGGGCATCGCCGACCGGCTCGCCGACCTCCCGGCCACCGACTGGCGGCCCGTCGTGGACGCCGTACTGGACGAGTACCTGGCCATGAAGCGCAGCGTTCCGGGCTTCGCCCTGGTCGACTTCGGGGTCCCCGCGCCGCCCGCCGAAGGTCCGGCCTCCGACCCCAACAACCTGGTCGCGGGCCGCCTCACCGAGCTGCTCGGCGCGCACCTCGGCCTCACCCGGGACGCCGCTCTGGAGCGGGCCGTCCTGGTCGCGGTCGAGGCGACCGACGCACTGATCCAGCTGGCCTTCCGCAACGACCCGGCGGGCGACGCCGACATCGTGGCCGAGACCCGCGCGATGATGCACGCCTACCTCGCGCGCGTCCTGGACTGAACCCGCCGCCGCCCGCGTCCCCTGGCGACCACCGCCCGTTTCGCCCCGGCGCCGCGCCCGTCACCCGCTCTGCCCGCCCCCTGGCGTCCCGCGCAGCTCGGTCCGCACCGCACACCCCTCCCCACCGTGCCTACCGGTCGGTATGCTCGGTGCGCCCGCGTGCCCGTGCCGCAGCCTGCCGCCCCTGGAGGGCCCATGCCCCGCACCGCCCTTCGCATCTGCCCCCTGTGTGAAGCCACCTGCGGCCTCACCCTCACCATCGAAGGCACCACCGTCACCGGCGCCCGCGGCGACCGCGACGACGTCTTCAGCCAAGGGTTCATCTGCCCCAAGGGCGCGGCCTTCGGCGCGCTCGACTCCGACCCCGACCGGCTGCGCACCCCCCTCGTGCGCCGTGACGGCCGACTGCGCGAAGCGACCTGGGAGGAGGCCTACGACGCCATCGCCGCCGCCGTACCCTCCCTCGTACGGGAGCACGGGGCGCAGGCGGTCGGCGTCGTCCTCGGCAACCCGAACGTCCACACCATGGCCGGCCACCTCTACCCGCCGCTGCTCCTCAAGGCCCTGGGCACGCGCAACCTGTTCACCGCCAGCACCCTCGACCAGATGCCCAAGCACGTGTCCAGCGGACTGCTCTTCGGGGACCCCTTCGCCATCCCGGTGCCCGACCTCGACCGCACCGACTTCCTGCTGCTCCTCGGCGCCAACCCGGTCGAGTCCAACGGCTCCCTGTGCACCGCCCCCGACTTCCCCGGCCGGCTCAAGGCGCTGCGCGCCCGCGGCGGCACCCTCGTGGTCGTCGACCCGCGCCGCACCCGCACCGCCAAGCTGGCCGACCGGCACCTCGCGCCGCGCCCCGGCAGCGACGCGCTGCTGCTGGCCGCCCTCGCGCACACCCTGATCGAGGAGCGGCTCACCGCCCCCGGGGCGCTGCGGGAACAGACCGAGGGATTCGGGGAACTCGCCGACGCGCTCGGCAGTTTCACCCCTGAGGCCGTTGCCCCCGCCTGCGACCTCACGGCCGCCGAGATCCGCGAGCTCGCCCGCGACCTCGCGGCCGCGCCGACCGCCGCCGTCTACGGGCGGATCGGCAGCTGCACCGTGGAGTACGGCACGCTCGCCAGCTGGCTCGTCGACGTACTGAACATCCTCACCGGCAACCTCGACCGGCCGGGCGGAGCCCTCTTCCCGCTCCCGGCCGCCGGCCCGCGGCCCCGTCCCGCCGGGCCGGGCAAGGGCTTCAGCCTCGGCCGTTGGCACAGCCGGGTCAGCGGCCACCCCGAGGCCAAGGCCGAACTGCCCATCGCCGCCCTGGCCGAGGAGATCGAGACCGCGGGGGAGGGGCGGATCCGCGCCCTGATCTCCATCGCGGCGAATCCCGTGCTGTCCGCCCCCGACGGCCGGCGGCTCGACGCGGCCCTGGCCGGGCTCGACTTCATGGTCAGCATCGACCCGTACCTCAACGAGACCTCGCGCCACGCCCATGTGGTGCTGCCCCCGCCGCCGCCTTCCCAGAGCGCGCACCACGACTTCGCCTTCAACGCCTTCGCCATCCGCAACCAGGTGCGCTACACCCGCCCCGCCGTGCCCCTGGACGCGGACCGGCTCGACGAGTGCGAGATCCACGCCCGTCTCGTGCTCGCCGTCTCCGGCATGCACGGCGCCGCGGACCCGGCCGCCGTGGACGAACTCGCCGTCCAGGCCGCCCTCGGCAAGGAGACCGCCGATCCCGGCTCGCCGCTGCACGGCCAGGACCCCGCGCGCCTCGCCGGGCTCCTGACGGGCGAGAACGGCCCCGAGCGCCGCCTCGACCTGATGCTCCGACTGGGGCCGTACGGAGACCGGTTCGGCGCGGGCGCGGGCGCCGACGAGGCGGGCCTCAGCCTGGAGCGCCTGCTCGCGCACCCGCACGGCATCGACCTGGGGCCGCTGCGGTCCCGGCTCCCGGGCGTGCTGCGGACCCGCAGCGGCAGGATCGAGCTGCTGCCGGACCCGATCGCGGCCGAGCTCCCCAGACTGCGCGCGGCGCTCGCCGACCGCCCCGCCGCCCTGGTGCTCGTGGGCCGCCGCCATCTGCGGTCCAACAACAGCTGGTTGCACAACGTCCCGGCCCTGGTCGGAGGTTCCAACCGCTGCACCCTGCAGGTCCATCCGGCGGACGCGGGGCGGCTCGGCCTCGCCGACGGCGGCCGCGCCCGCATCACGGCCGACGGCGGCAGCCTGGAGGTGCCCGTGGAGATCACCGACGCCGTGCGCACCGGAGTGGTCAGCCTCCCGCACGGCTGGGGCCACGACCGGGCGGGAGCCCGGCTCTCGGTGGCCGCCGCCTCGCCCGGCGTCAACGTCAACCAGCTCCTCGACGGCACCCTGCTCGACCCGCTCTCCGGCACGGCGGTGCTCAACGGATTCCCCGTGGTTGTGACACCACTGCCCTGAGCTGGGGTTTTGCTCGTATTGCTCACACGCAGACGTCTTGTTGGCACAAGGAGGCGACACCTACGTTCCCTGCATGCTGACCTTCCTCGGATTCGCCATGATCGCGGCCTTCCTGGTCCTGATCATGATGAAGAAAATGTCGCCCATCGCGGCGCTCGTGCTCATCCCCGCGCTCTTCTGCGTGTTCGCCGGGCGGGGCGCGCACCTGGGCGACTACGTCATCGAAGGAGTCGGCAAACTCGCGCCGACCGCCGCGATGCTGATGTTCGCCATCGTCTACTTCGGCGTGATGATCGACGTCGGCCTCTTCGACCCGGTCGTGCGAGGGATCCTGCGGTTCTGCAAGGCCGACCCGCTGCGGGTCGTGGTCGGCACCGCGGTCCTCGCCGCGATCGTCTCGCTCGACGGCGACGGCTCGACCACCTTCATGATCACCGTCTCGGCCATGTACCCGCTCTACAAGCGGCTCGGCATGAGCCTCGTGGTCATGACGGGCGTGGCCGCCACCGCCAACGGCGTCATGAACACCCTGCCCTGGGGCGGTCCGACGGCGCGTGCCGCCACCGCCCTCAAGCTCGACGCGGCCGACATCTTCGTCCCGATGATCCCGGCCCTCGCGGCCGGCCTGGTCTTCGTCTTCGTCCTCGCCTACGTCCTCGGGCTGAAGGAACGCCGCCGCATCGGCACCCTCGTGCTCCCGGTGGACGCCGAGCCCGAGCTGGTCACCGCCGCGGCGGGCGCGGGCACGGGCGGCACCGGAGCAGGCGCGGGATCCGGGTCCGGGTCCGGACCCGCCGCGGACCACGCCGGCACCCCGACCCCGGCGACCCCGTCCACCCCCGGCTCGGACGGTGCCGGCTCGGACGGTGCCGGCTCGGACGGTGACGGCTTCCAGGGCCTCGACCCGCACCGCGCCACCCTCCGCCCGCGCCTCTACTGGTTCAACGCCGCCCTCACCGTGGCCCTCCTCGCCGCGATGATCATGGAGCTGCTCCCCATTCCGGTGCTCTTCCTGCTCGGCGCCGCCCTCGCCCTCACCGTCAACTTCCCCCACATGCCGGACCAGAAGGCCCGGATCGCCGCCCACGCGGACAACGTCCTCAACGTCGCCGGCATGGTCTTCGCCGCGGCCGTCTTCACCGGCGTCCTCACCGGCACCGGGATGGTCAAGCACATGGCGGACTGGCTCGTCGGCGCCATCCCCGAGGGCATGGGCCCGCACATGGCCCTGGTCACCGGACTGCTGAGCCTGCCCCTCACCTACTTCATGTCCAACGACGGCTTCTACTTCGGCGTCCTGCCCGTCCTCGCCGAGGCCGGCGCCGCCCATGGCGTCTCCCCGCTGGAGATCGCCCGCGCTTCCCTGGTCGGCCAGGCGCTGCACATGTCCAGCCCGCTGGTCCCGGCCGTCTACGTCCTCGTCGGCATGGCCAAGGTCGAGTTCGGCGACCACACCCGGTTCACGGTGAAATGGGCGGCTCTGACCTCTCTGGTCGTCCTCGCGGCAGGGATGCTTTTCGGCATCATCTGATGGCCGCGGCCCTGGCGCCCGCAAAACTACCGCCGCTAGTTTGTAGGGTGTCCGCGAGGTCCAGGCGCGTACTCGGGAGGAAAGCCATGAAGGCTCACGACGGGATGTACATCGGCGGCGAGTGGCGGCCCGCCGCCGGACGCGACCGGATCGAGGTCGTGAACCCGGCCGACGAACAGGTCATCGCCGGGGTCCCGGCCGGCACTGCCGAGGACGTCGACGCGGCCGTACGGGCCGCCCGTGCGGCCCTGCCCGGCTGGGCGGCCACGGCTCCGGCCGGGCGGGCCGCCCTGATCGGTGCCCTGCGCGACGTACTGGTCGCCCGCAAGAGCGAGATCGCCGAGACCGTCACCGCCGAGCTGGGCTCCCCGCTGGGCTTCTCGGAGATGGTGCACGTCGGGGCGCCGATCGCGGTGGCCTCCTCCTTCGCCGAGCTCGGGGCCTCGTACGCCTTCGAGGAGCGGATCGGGAACTCCACCGTGCTGCTGGAGCCGGTCGGCGTGGTCGGGGCCATCACGCCCTGGAACTACCCGCTGCACCAGATCGTTGCAAAGGTGGCACCCGCTCTCGCCGCCGGCTGCACCCTCGTCCTCAAGCCCGCCGAGGACACCCCGCTGACCGCACAGCTCTTCGCCGAAGCCGTGCACGAGGCGGGGATCCCGGCCGGGGTCTTCAACCTGGTGACCGGCACCGGCCCGGTCGCCGGCCAGGCACTGGCCGCACACGAGGGAGTCGACCTCGTCTCCTTCACCGGCTCCACCGCCGTCGGCAAGCAGATCGGCGCCACGGCCGGCGCCGCCGTCAAGCGGGTCGCCCTCGAGCTGGGTGGCAAATCGGCCAATGTCATCCTGCCCGGCGCCGATCTGGCCAAGGCCGTCGCGGCAGGCGTGGGCCACGTCATGAACAACTCCGGCCAGAGCTGCAACGCGCTCACCCGCATGCTCGTTCACCGCGACCAGTACGAGGAGGCCGTCTCGCTCGCGGCCGCCGCCGTCACCAAGTACCCCTCCGGCGACCCCCGGGACCCGGGCACCCGCCTCGGCCCGGTGATCAACGCCAAGCAGCGCGACCGCGTGCGCGGCTTCATCGCCAAGGGCGTCGAGGAGGGCGCGCGCCTCGTCGCGGGCGGCCCCGAGGCGCCGCACGCGCAGGGGTACTTCATCGCCCCGACCGTGTTCGCCGACGTCACCCCCGAGATGACCATCGCCCAGGAGGAGATCTTCGGCCCCGTGCTGTCGATCCTCCCGTACGAGGACGAGGACGAGGCGCTGCGCATCGCCAACGGCACCGTGTACGGCCTCGGCGGAGCCGTCTGGGCGGCCGACGAGGAGACGGCCGTGGCCTTCGCCCGCCGCATGGACACCGGCCAGGTGGACATCAACGGCGGCCGGTTCAACCCGCTCGCGCCCTTCGGCGGCTACAAGCAGTCGGGTGTCGGCCGCGAGCTGGGCCCGCACGGCCTGGCCGAGTACCTCCAGACCAAGTCCCTGCAGTTCTGAGACGGAGAAGACGACCATGGTCCGCGCCGCCATCCTGCCCGCCGTCGGAGCCCCGCTGGAGATACGGGAGATCGTGCTGCCCGATCCCGGCCCGGGGCAGGTCCGGGTCCGGCTCAGCGCCGCCGGGGTCTGCCACTCCGACCTCTCCCTCACCAACGGCACCATGCGCGTCCCCGTCCCCGCCGTCCTCGGCCACGAGGGCGCGGGCACGGTGCTGGCCGTCGGCGAGGGGGTCACGCACGTCGCCCCCGGGGACGGGGTGGTGCTCAACTGGGCCCCGTCCTGCGGGGAGTGCCACCACTGCTCGATCGGCGAGGTCTGGCTCTGCGCCAAGGCCCTCGCCGGGGTCGGCGCCGTCTACGCGCACGACGCGCAGGGCACCGAGCTGCACCCCGGGCTGAACGTGGCCGCATTCGCCGAGGAGACGGTCGTCGCGGCCAACTGCGTACTGCCCGCCCCCGCCGGGATCCCGCTCGCCGAAGCCGCCCTGCTCGGCTGCGCCGTCCTGACCGGATACGGGGCCGTCCACCACAGCGCCCAGGTCCGCCCGGGCGAGTCGGTGGCCGTCTTCGGCGTCGGCGGCGTGGGTCTGGCGGCCCTCCAGGCCGCCCGGATCGCGACGACGGGTCCGGTCGTGGCCGTGGACGTCTCGCCGGCCAAGGAGGAACTGGCCCGCGCGGCCGGGGCCACCGAGTTCGTGCTCGCCTGCGACACCACCGCCAAGCAGATCCGCGCCCTCACCGGCGGACAGGGCGCGGACGTCGCCATCGAGTGCGTGGGCCGCGCCGAGACCATCCGCGGAGCCTGGGAGTCGACCCGCCGAGGCGGCCGCACCACGGTCGTCGGCATCGGCGGCAAGGAGCAGCAGGTCACCTTCCACGCGCTGGAGATCTTCCACTTCGCCCGCACCCTCACCGGCTGCGTCTACGGCAACAGCGACCCGGCCCGCGACCTCCCCGTGATCGCCGAGCACATCCGTGCCGGCCGCCTCGACCTCGGCGCCATGGTCACCGACCGCATCACCCTGGACGGGATCCCGGCCGCCTTCGAGGCGATGCTCGCGGGCAAGGGCGGCCGCTCGCTGGTCGTCTTCTGACCCCGGGCCCCCGTACCCCCGGCCCCCGGACCCTGCGGGCCCTCCCGCCGCCTGACGGGCGCCACCGTGCCCGTCAGGCGGTGTCCGGCAGCGCCGCGTACTGGAGCGCCAGTCCGTCCAGCAGGGCCGCCAGGCCCGTGTCGAAGGCCCCCTCGTCCACCTCCCGGCGGCGCTCCGCCAGGAGGTGGGCCTGGCCCAGGTGCGGGTAGTCCGCCGGGTCGTATGCCGTCTCGTCGTTCACGAAACCTCCGGCGAACGAGGCCACCGCCGAGCCCAGGATGAAGTACCGCATGAGCGCGCCGATCCGGGTCGCCTGCGCGGGCGGCCACCCCGCCGCCGTCATGGCGCCGAACACCGCGTCCGCCAACCGCAGTCCGGCGGGCCGCCGGCCGGGGCCGCGCGCCAGCACCGGCACGATGTTCGGGTGGTCGGACAGCGCGTCCCGGTAGGAGTGCGCCCAGTCGTGCAGCGCGTCCCGCCACTCCCGGGTGCCGTCGAACATCGACAAGTCGACCCGTGCGCTGACCGCGTCCGCGACCGCTTCCAGGATCTCGTCCTTGGTGCGGAAGTGGTTGTACAGCGAGGGCCCGCTGACCCCGAGCGCGGCCGCCAGCCGCCGCGTCGACACCGCCTCCAGCCCCTCCGCGTCCACGAGCGAGCCCGCCGCCTCGACGATGCGGTCTCTGCTGAGGAGGGGCTTGCGCGGTCTGGCCATGCGCCACATAGTAGGGCCTGCCCGCCATAAACTACCGGTGCTAGTTAATGGCCCGGAACACGCCCGGAGGTGCCCGGTGGATCTGGAGCTGAGCGAGGAGCAGAGCGCCGTGCGGCAGCTCGCCCGCGAGTTCACCGAGCGCGAGATCGCCCCGTACGCCGCCGAGTGGGACCGCGCCGAGAGCGTCGACCGGGCCATCGTGAAGAAGCTCGGCGACCTGGGCTTCCTGGGCCTGACCGTCCCCGAGCAGTACGGCGGCAGCGGCGGCGACCACCTCGCCTACGTCCTGGTCACCGAGGAACTCGGCCGCGGCGACTCCGCCGTGCGCGGGATCGTCTCGGTCTCCCTCGGCCTGGTCGCCAAGACCGTCGCCGCCTGGGGGAGCGAGGAGCAGAAGCGGGACTGGCTGCCCCGCCTGTGCTCCGGCGAGGCGCTCGGCTGCTTCGGCCTCACCGAGCCCGGCACCGGTTCCGACGCGGGCAACCTCACCACCCGGGCCGTGCGCGAGGGGGACTCCTACGTCATCAGCGGCAGCAAGATGTTCATCACCAACGGCACCTGGGCCGACGTGGTGCTGCTCTTCGCCCGCACCGGCGGCGAGCCCGGCCACCGCGGGGTCTCCGCCTTCCTGGTCCCCACCGACACCCCGGGCCTGACCCGCCGAGAGATCCACGGCAAGCTCGGCCTGCGCGGCCAGGCCACCGCCGAGCTCTCCCTCGACGGCGTCCGCGTTCCCGCCTCCGCGATGCTCGGCCCCGAGGGCAAGGGCTTCTCGGTGGCCATGTCCGCGCTGGCCAAGGGCCGCATGTCGGTCGCCGCCGGCTGCGTCGGCATCGCACAGGCGGCGCTCGACGCGGCCGTCTCGTACGCCGCCCAGCGCGAGCAGTTCGGCAAGCCGATCGCCCACCACCAGCTGGTGCAGGAGCTGATCGCGGACATCTCGGTCGACGTGGACGCCGCCCGGCTGCTGACCTGGCGCGTCGCCGACCTCATCGACCGAGGGCGGCCCTTCGCCACCGAGTCCTCGACCGCCAAGCTCTTCGCCTCCGAGGCCGCCGTGCGCGCCGCGAGCAACGCCCTTCAGGTGCACGGCGGTTACGGCTACATCGACGAGTACCCGGCGGGCAAACTGCTGCGCGACGCCCGTGTGATGACCCTGTACGAGGGCACGAGCCAGATCCAGAAGCTGCTGATCGGCCGCGCACGCACCGGGATTTCCGCGTTCTGAGTACGTACGTGAGTACGCGTGCGGATGTGACCCGTCGCACCCCGCCCGATGCTGGGGCCATGAACGAGACACCGGTCAAGCAGCAGAACACGGGGGCTTACTACGGCCAGGCCGTTGCCTCCTTCGGCGTCGCCATGAGCGCGGTGGTCGTCGGCATCTACAACCTCGACGCGGACGCCTGGGTGCGCGCCTTCCTCGGCATCGCCGTCCTGTACCTGACCACCTCGGCCTTCACGCTGGCCAAGGTGGTCCGGGACCGGCAGGAGGCGGGCCAGATCGTCAGCAGGGTCGACCAGGCCCGGATGGAGAAGATCCTGGCGGAGTACGACCCCTTCCAGCCGAAGCCTTGACCGCAGCCGCCTAAGCGCTTGCTCACCCTCCGGTAAGCTGTTCCTTCCTACAGGGCGAAGAGGGTGAGCGGGCGATGGACAACGCGGAGGAGACGGCCGCCGGCGGTCAGCCGTGGTCGCAGGTCACCCCCGACGCCGCGCGGCGGCTGCTCGTCGCCGCCGTCGACGCCTTCGCCGAGCGCGGGTACCACGCGACCACCACGCGTGACATCGCAGGGCGGGCCGGGATGAGCCCGGCCGCGCTCTACATCCACTACAAGACCAAGGAAGAGCTGCTCCACCGGATCAGCCGGATCGGCCACGACAAGGCCCTGGAGATCCTGGAGACGGCGGCCTCCGCGCCCGGAACCGCGGCCGAACGGCTGGACGAAGCCGTCCGCTCCTTCGTGCGGTGGCACGCGGCACATCACACCACCGCGCGGGTGGTCCAGTACGAGCTCGATGCTCTCGCTTCGGAGCACCGCTCCGAAATCGTGGCACTGCGCCGGCAGAGCGACGCCGCCGTGCGCCGCATCCTCGCCGACGGGGTCGCGCAGGGTGAGTTCGACGTCCCGGACGTGCCCGGCACCACCCTGGCCGTACTGTCCCTGTGCATCGACGTGGCCCGCTGGTTCAACGTGGCCGGGCAGCGCACGCCCGACGAGGTCGGCACGCTCTACGCCGACCTCGTGCTCCGCATGGTGGGCTCGGGCCCGCGCCCTCGGACGTAGCCCGGACGCTCGGACGTTGCCCGGACGCAGCCCGGGCGCTCAGAAGTAGTACCGCGACACCGACTCCGCCACGCACACCGGCTTCTCGCCGCCCTCGCGCTCGACCGTGACCGTGGCCGTCACCTGCACACCGCCGCCCGCCTCCGTCACCTCCGTGATCACGGCGGTGGCGCGCAGCAGCGAGCCCACCGGCACCGGAGCGGGGAAACGCACCTTGTTCGTGCCGTAGTTGATGCCCATCTTCATGCCCTCGACCCGCATGATCTGCGGCACCAGGCTCGGCAGCAGCGACAGCGTGAGGTATCCGTGCGCAATGGTGGAACCGAAGGGTCCGGTCGCCGCCCGCTCCGGGTCCACGTGGATCCACTGGTGGTCGCCGGTGGCGTCCGCGAAGAGGTCGATCCGCTTCTGGTCCACCTCCAGCCAGTCGCTCGGGCCGAGCGGCTCGCCGACCCCGGCGCGCAGCTCCTCGGCGGACGTGAAGATCCTCGGCTCGGCCATACCGCTCCCTCTCCCTGGCAACGCCTGACGAATAAGCGCTTGCTCAGCATGGTGGGACCACATGTATCTGTCAACGGACTCCCGCACGTCCGACTAGGCTCGGCGCCGTGCCGCAGATTCCCGAGAAAGTCCACGAACTGACCGTCGGCCAGCTGTCCGCCCGCAGCGGCGCGGCCGTCTCCGCGCTCCACTTCTACGAGACCAAGGGCCTGATCAGCAGCAGTCGCACCTCCGGCAACCAGCGCCGCTACACCCGGGACGCGCTGCGCCGGGTGGCCTTCGTGCGCGCCGCCCAGCGCGTCGGCATCCCGCTCGCCAGCATCCGCGACGCACTCGCCCAGCTCCCCGAGGGCCGCACCCCCAACCGTGAGGACTGGGCCCGGCTCTCCGAGGCCTGGCGCGCCGAGCTCGACCAGCGCATCTCTCAACTGGGGCGTCTGCGCGACCACTTGACGGACTGCATCGCCTGCGGCTGCCTCTCGCTCGAGAACTGCGCGCTGTCCAACCCCGACGACGCCTTCGGCGCCCGCCTCACCGGCTCGCGCCTCTAGACCGTCTGCCGTCTCAGCGGCGCCGTCCGGTGCGGGCGCAGGCCGTCTGCTCGCGGGCCGCCGCCACCAGTTCGGCATTCGACCGGGCCGGGCGCCCGTCCGGCAGGTGCAGTACGTCGCCGACGCCGGTCCGCGCGCCCGCCCCGCACCGCGCGGCCAGCCGCAGGACCGGCCAGGCCGGCCGCCTCCCGCCCGTGCAGCAGTACCGCCACCGGCGGCAGCCGCCGCAGCTGCGCCACCAACCCCGGCTCGCCGGCCGCCAGTTCGGCGGCGAGGCGGACCCGCGCGGGCTCCCGTACCGGCCAGCCCGCGAAGCGCGCCAGCGGCTCCGGCCCGGCTTCGCCGCCCAGCGGAACCACCGCGTCCACCGCCACCCCCCGGGCCAGCAGGGCCTCAGCGAGCTCCGCGGCCCCCGGCTCCGCGAAACGCACCGTCGCCCGGTCGGGCAGCACCGTCCAGGACCGCACCCGCGCCAGGCGCCCCGCCGCACCGGGCTCGGCGGCCATGCTCGCGGGCACGCAGATCCGTACGCCGGTCCCCGCATCCCGCGGCGCATCCCGCAGTGCGTCCCGCAACGCCTCCAGCAGCGGCCCCACCACCCGCGCCGAGAGGCTCTCCCGTCCGCACGGCGTCCGCGGATGCACCAGAACCTCCCCGGCCCCGGCGGCAACCGCCCCGAGCGCCGCCTCCACCAGATCCCCGGGGGACATCGGCACGGCCGGCCCGTCGGCGGCGCTCCGAGCCCCGTTCAGCGAGACCAGCAGTCGCGGCGCACTCACGCGGCGGCCCCCGCCCCCGTACCCGCCCCCGTGCCCACCGCCGTCGAGTCGGTCAGCGCCGGCCTCGGCACGACGATCCCGCACCCCGCGCACAACGGCCCGTCCCAGGCCCACGCGCCCTCCCAGGCCCGGTGCCCCGAGACCGCCGCCGGCGGCCAGTGCAACTCCTGCTCCCCGCACACCGGACAGGCCGTCCCCGGCTCCGACTCCAGAGCCGTCACCAGTCTTCGCAGCACCTCGCCCAGCGTCCCCTCCGGCCGCACCCCCGGGTCCGCGCACCGCACCACCGCGTCCCCGCTGCCGCCCCACGCCCACTCCGGCCGCCGCAGCCCGTGGTGTTTCTCCCGCCGGCGCCGCTCCGCGAACTGGCGCTCGTACTCGAGCCAGACCGCCCGCGCCTCCTCCAGCTCCTCCAGCGCCGCGACCAGCCGCAGCGGATCGGCCCCCCGGTCCTCGGGGGCGATCCCGTGCCGGTCGCACAGGTGCCACCAGGTCGCCCGGTGCCCGTACGGGGCGAACCGCTCCAGGCAGCGGCGCAGCGAATGGCGTCGCAGGGCCCGGTCGTTGCGCGCGTCGCGCACCTGGTAGGCCAGACTTCGGAAACCCGCCATCACACCTTCACCTCCGCCGTGCGCCGCGCCCGCACCCTGTGGTGCACCCGATGTGCCCAACATGCCCTGCCCGGTGTGGGCGCATGCGGGGGCGGTCGAGGCGTGCGGGTGGCACATGGCCGGAATTCAGCGCCCCATGCGCCCCGCGGCAACCACCAGCCGGGCCAGCTCCTCGTGGCAGATGTCGCTGTGCGCCCCCGAGGGCGCGCCGCCGCGCCGGACGACGGAGCCCGCGTCCACGCTGACGCATCCGGCCTCAGGCAGCCCCCCGCGCAGCGCGGTGTCCAGGGTCAGCCGCGGCGCGCCCGGCACCGCCTGGACCCCGTCGTGCCCGATCGCGCCCCACCGTTCGTCGAAGCCGAGGAGACCGGCCGAATCACCCGCCATCCGGGAGGCCAGCGGGTAGAAGACCTTGAGCGCCGAGTCGTACGGGGAATGGCAGGCGGCCACCGGTCCGTCGACCCTGGCGGCCAGCCCGCGCAGGGCGCCCCCGCTGCCCCTGGCGTGCGGCAGGCTGTCGGCGAAAGCGTAGTGGGAGAAGGCGCCTTGGAGCAGGGTCAGGGATTTCACGTTCCGCGTCCCGTCCGGCACCGCGCGCAGAGAGAAGGACACCACGCGGGCGCCGAAGCTGTGCCCGATCAGATGGATCCGCAGGGCCGGGCGGCGGCCGGCCAGCTCCGCCAGCACCGGGCCGAGGCCGCGCTCGCCGACCACCCCGGCCCGCGCCTTCATCTCGTAGTAGGTCGCCTGGCGCAGCAGTTCCTTGGCGCCGTGCCACAGGGTCCGCAGACCGCCGCCGACCGAGAATCCCGCTGCGGCCGGGCCCTCGGGCAGGGCGGCGCCCGCTTCGGCCAGGGAGTCGGTGAGGGCCCGGCACACCTCCAGGACGTCCGCGGTGAAGATCATCGGGACCGTGGGGGCGACCGCCGTGGCGACCGCGTCCAGCCCGGCCAGCTCCCGTACCAGGGCGCCGAACTCGATGAAGGCCGCCACTGCCTCGGGCCGCTCCTCCAGCAGTTCGGCGACCCGGTCCAGCTCGGCCCGCCGGTGCGGCCAGAAGACCGCCAGTGCCCGTCGGGTACGAGGGTCCAGGGCGGGCCCGTGGCCCGGTTCGGCGAGTGAACCGGGGGAGTCGAAGTCCGGTATCGGCTCGTCGGAGAAGCGGATGGAGGGCCATATGACTCCCACGTACCCCAGCCGCACCCCCGAGCCCACCAGCCCCGGGAAGGGGGCGAAGAACCGGTCGAAGAGCCGCGTCGCGGTGGACCGGTCGCTGTTCCAGCCGTGCGCGAAGACCAGCAGATCGGTGGCCTCGACCCGCGAGAGCGCCTCCTGAGCGCCCGGGTCCGCGTCCCCGTCGGCATCGAAGACCAGCTCCGCGTACGGCGCGACCCCGACCCCGGCCCCGGCCTTGGCCCCGGCCCCGACCCCGGCCGCGACCCCGGCCGCGACCCCAGCTCCTGCTCCGTACCCCGTACCGATGTCCGCCATGACGTCCCCCTCCACGCTCACCGGCGTACGCCTCCAGCGCAGCCAGCATCCTGCTGCCGCGCCCGCTCGGCCAGACCCGCGGCGCGGTCGGTGGCGGAGCAAGTGGAGGAGGCCCGGCGGAAGAGGACCGGCTGAAGAAGCCCGTCAGGGGAGGGAGGTTCAGTAGAGGAGGTACCGCCCGCGCACCGCCTCGAACCGTGCCAGCCCCGCCGCCCAGTCGCCCGCGATCTCCTCCACCCCGGCCCCCGCGTCCACCATCAGCCGCACCCGGTCCGAGCCCGTCAGCCGGTCGATCCACCGGTCCGCGCGCCAGGCGAAGCCGCTCCACGTCCGCCGCGCGGTGACCAGCAGGCCGATGCCGGCCCGTACCGGGTCGAAGGCCTCCCGGTCGTGCACGATGAGCCGGACGCCGCCGCACACCTTCCCGGCGTACTTGGAGAACGTCGGCGTGAAGTACGCCTCCCGGAACCACACCCCGCCCAGCCCCAGCCCGTTCGCCGCCTCCGCCCACCGCCGGTCCAGGCCCTCCGCGCCCAGCACCTCGAAGGGCGTGGTCGTCCCGCGCCCCTCGGAGAGGTTGGTCCCCTCGAACAGGCAGGTCCCGGCGTACGCGAGGGCCGTGTCCGGGGTCGGCATGTTCGGGCTCGGCGGCACCCAGGGCAGCCCGGTCGCCCCGAAGAACGACTCCCGCCGCCAGCCGGACATCCGCACCACCCGCAGCCCCACCGGGCTCCCGGCCAGGAACTCCCCGTTGAAGAGCAGGGCCAGTTCGCCGGCCGTCATCCCGTGGGCGAGCGCGATGGGCTCCCGGCCCACGAAGCTCGCGTACGGGCGCTGCAGCACGGGCCCCGCGGCCCGCCGCCCGCCCACCGGGTTGGGCCGGTCCAGCACCACCACCGCCTTGCCGGCCAGGGCGGCCGCGCGCATGCAGTCGTAGAGGGTCCAGATGTAGGTGTAGAAGCGCGCCCCGACGTCCTGGACGTCGAAGACGACGGTGTCGATCCCGGCCGCCGTGAAGACGTCCGCGAGCCGCTGCCCGCTCTTGTCGTACGTGTCGTACACGGGCAGACCGGTCGCCGGGTCCCGCCCCGCGCCCTCCGAGCCGCCCGCCTGCGCCGTCCCGCGGAAGCCGTGCTCGGGCCCGAAGACCGCGACCAGGTCCACCCGCCGGTCCGCGTGCAGTACGTCGACGAGGTGGCGGGCGTCGGCCGTGATCCCGGTGGGGTTGGTGATGACCCCGATCCTCTGCCCGGCGAGTACGTCGTACCCGTCCTCCGCGAGCCGCTCGAACCCGGTGCGCACCCGGTCCTCGCCCGCCTCCGCCCCGGGCGCGGCGGCGCCGGCCGCCCCCAGTGCGCCCGCCGCCCCGGCCAGCCCCAGCAACCCCCGTCGCGACAGCGTCATCCCGCCAAGCTAGGTGCCGGACCCCTTCCGCAGCGACATACCGACTGGTTAGTCTGCCGTCCAGCAGCAGCCGGTGACGAGAGGTGTATCCCGTGAGCGCGTACCAGGACCAGCGAGTCGTCGTCACCGGCGCGGGAGGCGGGATCGGCGCCGCCCTCGCCCACCGCTTCGCAGCCGAGGGAGCCACCGTCGCGGTCAACGACCTCGACCCCGCCAAGGCCGCGGCCGTGGCGGACGCGATCGGCGCCCGGGCCGTCGCGGTGCCCGGCGACGCGTCGGCGATCGTGGACGGGGCCCGCGCGGCGCTGGGCGGCACGGTCGACGTCTACTGCGCCAACGCCGGACTCGCCTCCGGCGGCGACGCGTTCGCCGACGAGTCCGTGTGGGAAGCCGCCTGGGACGTCAACGTCATGGCGCACGTGCGCGCCGCCAGGCTGCTGCTGCCGGACTGGCTGGAGCGGGGGAGCGGCCGCTTCGTCTCCACCGTCTCGGCCGCCGGTCTGCTGACCATGATCGGAGCGGCGCCGTACAGTGTCACCAAGCACGGCGCGCTGGCCTTCGCGGAGTGGCTCTCGCTGACCTACCGCCACCGCGGGATCCAGGTCCACGCGATCTGCCCGCAGGGAGTGCGCACCGACATGCTCACCGCCGCGGGATCGGCGGGCGAGCTGGTCCTCGCGCCGACCGCGATCGAGCCCGAAACGGTCGCGTCCGCACTGTTCGACGGCATGGAGAAGGGCCGGTTCTTGATCCTCCCGCACCCCGAGGTCGCGGACTTCTACGCCGCCCGCGCGACCGAGCCGGACCGCTGGCTGAGCGGCATGAACCACCTCCAGCGGAAATGGGAGTCGCGTTGACGCGGTCGGCCCACTCCTGCGGCGGCTCCGATCCCCGGCCCTCCCCGTACGCCGCCAAGCCCTGGGCCGCCCTGCTCAGTGCGGCCCAGCGGGCGCCGATCTCGCCGCCGCCCAGCGTGCTGCACGCCTTCCGTGACGCGGTGGCCCGCGCCCCCGGACGCACCGCGCTGGCCTACTTCGACGGCCGGATCGGCTACGCCGAGGCCGACGCCCTCTCCGACTCCGTCGCCGGTCACCTCGCCGCGCGGGGCATCGGCCGGGGCGACCGGGTCGCGGTCATGCTCCAGAACACCCCGCACTTCGTCCTCGCCGTCCTGGCCGCCTGGAAGGCCGGGGCGGTCGTCGTCCCGCTCAACCCGATGTACAAGTCGCGCGAGGTCGGGCACATCCTGCGCGACTCGGGGGCCGCCGCGCTGGTCTGCGACGGCGGCGCGTGGGCGGCGTACCTGCGCGGGGCCGCCCGCGGCAGCGACGTACGGATCACGCTGACCGCCTGCGACCTGGACTTCCAGACGCGCGACGACGTACGGGTCCTCGCGCCCGGCGGTGAGCCACGGCCCGCACAGGCGCACGCGGACGCGGACGGGTACGCGGACGCCGACGACCTCACCGCCGTGGCCCGGGCGGGCCACCCCGCCCCGCCGGACCCGGAACCCACCGCGGCCGACACCGCCCTCATCAGCTACACCTCGGGAACCAGCGGCGCCCCCAAGGGCGCCATGAACCCGCACGGCGCCCTCACCCACAACGCCGCCCGGCAGGTCGCCGGGCACCCCCTGCCCGAGGGCGCCGCCTACTTCGCGCTCGCCCCGCTCTTCCACATCACCGGCATGGTCTGCGAGCTCGCCGCCTGCGTCGCCAACGCCGGCACCCTCGTCCTCGCCCACCGCTTCGAGGCGGGCGTCGTCCTCGACGCCTTCCTGGAACACCGCCCCGCCTACACCGTCGGCCCGGCCACCGCCTTCATGGCCCTCGCCGCGCACCCCGCCGTCACCCCCGACCACTTCGCCTCGTTCCAGGTGATCTCCTCCGGCGGCGCCCCGCTCCCGCCCGCGCTCGTGGAACGCCTGCGCTCCGCCTTCGGCTTCTACCTGCGCAACGGCTACGGCCTGACCGAGTGCACCGCCCCCTGCGCCTCGGTCCCCGCACACCGCGAGGCGCCGGTCGACCCCGTCTCCGGCACCCTCTCCGTGGGCCTGCCCGGCGCCGACACCCTGGTACGGATCCTCGACGAGGCCGGCGCCGAGGTTCCCCTCGGCGAGACCGGTGAGATAGCCGTCCGCGGCCCCCAGGTGGTCCCCGGCTACTGGGGCCTGCCGGCCGACACCGCCAAGGCCTTCCCGGACGGCGAACTGCGCACCGGGGACGTCGGGTTCATGGACGCGGACGGCTGGCTCTACGTCGTCGACCGCAAGAAGGACATGATCAACGCCTCGGGCTTCAAGGTCTGGCCGCGCGAGGTCGAGGACGTGCTCTACACCCACCCCGCCGTCCGCGAGGCGGCCGTGGTCGGGGTCCCCGACCCGTACCGCGGGGAGAGCGTGAAGGCGTACGTCAGCCTGCGCCCCGGGGCCAGCGCCGAGCCCGCGGAACTGTCCGCGTACTGCGCCGAGCGCATCGCCGCGTACAAATACCCGCGTCAGGTGGAGATCCTGCCTGTCCTTCCGAAGACGACCAGTGGCAAGATCCTGCGACGGGAACTGCGCGAGCGCGGCTGAAAACAGCCGCAGGCCGCACGGCGTCACGCAGGCACGTCCGCAAGAAGGAAGGGAAGGCGAGCGCCATGGCCGCCAAGACCAAGGAGCCCGAAGCCGCACACGAGGCACCGGTGCCGCAGCGGCTGCTGGCCGTCGCCACCAGGCTGTTCGCCGAGCGCGGCTACGACCGCACCTCGGTCCAGGAGATCGTCGAGGCGGCCGGGGTGACCAAGGGCGCGCTCTACCACTACTTCGGGTCCAAGGACGACCTCCTGCACGAGGTGTACGCGCGGATGCTGCGCCTCCAGCAGCAGCGGCTGGACGCGGTGGCCGAATCCGATGCACCCGTCGAGGAGCGGCTGCGCGCCGCGGCCGCCGACGTGGTCGTCACGACCATCGAGAACCTCGATGACGCGATGATCTTCTTCCGCTCGATGCACCAGCTGAGCCCGGAGAAGTTCAAGCAGGTGCGGGCGGAGCGCCGGCGCTACCACGAGCGCTTCCGGGCGCTGGTCGAGGAGGGTCAGCGCACCGGCGTCTTCTCGACGGCCACGCCGGCCGACCTGGTGGTGGACTACCACTTCGGGTCCGTCCACCACCTGTCCACCTGGTACCGGGAGGACGGCCCGCTCACCCCGCAGCAGGTCGCCGACCACCTCGCCGACCTGCTGCTGCGGGCGCTGCGCCCCTGAGGGCCCCGCCGGGGCGGTTCAGCCCAGCGGCAGGACCTTGCGGCCCCATGTCTCCTCGGTCACCACGGCGAAGGAGATGTACCAGGCGATGCCCGCGCACAGCAGGCCGAGGAAGCCGCCGGTGTGGGTCAGGGCGGTGGCCTCGGCCAGGTCACCGAGCGCGAGGAAGAGGAAGGTCAGGGTCAGCACGATGAACAGGGCCCGGTGCGCGAGGTCGAGGCGCAGCGCTGCGACGGACATGTACGCGGTGAAGATGAACCAGGCCACGAGGAACCAGCCGGTGGCGATGTGCGCCTGGTCGGCGGGCAGCGTGGGGACGACGAACTTCACGTAGCCGGCGAAGGCCATCCAGAACGCCCCGTACGAGACGAACGCGGTGGTCCCGAAGGTGTTGCCGCGGCGGAACTCCAGGATGCCCGCGACGAACTGCGCGAGCCCGCCGTAGAAGAGGGCCAGCGGCAGCACGACGGCGCTGAGGGCCGCGTTCGAGATCAGGCCCGAGTTGAAGAGGCTGAGCACGAAGGTGGTCAGGGCGAACGCGGCCAGACCGAGCGGCCCGGGGTTGGCGACCTTGGCGGCCGGGGCCTGCGGCTCGGTGGCGGGCGCGGTCACCGGCGCCGGGGCGGCCAGGGTGGAGCTAGGCATGACGATATGCACCTTCGGTGGGGGAGGTACCGAATATATCGGACCTTCGGGGTGGTTTAGACCACCCCGAAGTCCCCTCCCCGAGGCGTATCGCTGACGCCCAGGTGCGCGCGTCAGCGGTACCGCTTCAGCTCCCGGTGGGCCAGCGAGCGCTGGTGCACCTCGTCCGGGCCGTCCGCCAGCCGCAGCGTCCGCGCCGCCGCCCACAGCTCGGCCAGCGGGAAATCCTGGCTCACCCCGCCCGCGCCGTGCAGTTGCACGGCTTGGTCCAGGATCCCGACGACCGCCCGCGGGGTCGCGATCTTGATGGCCTGGATCTCGGTGTGCGCGCCCCGGTTCCCCACGGTGTCCATCAGCCAGGCCGTCTTCAGCACCAGCAGCCGCAGCTGCTCCACCGTGACCCGGGCGTCCGCGATCCAGTTCTGCACGACCCCCTGCGCGGCCAGTTCCTTGCCGAAGGCCGTACGTCCGATCGCGCGCCGGCACATCAGCTCGATGGCCCGCTCCGCCATGCCGATCAGCCGCATGCAGTGGTGGATCCGGCCCGGCCCCAGGCGCGCCTGGGCGATGGCGAAGCCGGTGCCCTCCTCGCCGATCAGGTTCCCCGCCGGGACCCGGGCCCCGTCGAAGACCACCTCGGCGTGGCCGCCGTGGTCGTGGTCCTCGTACCCGTACACCGTCATCGCCCGGCGCACCTCCACGCCCGGGGTGTCGCGGGGGACCAGGATCATCGACTGCTGGCGGCGCGGGTCGGCGCCGTCCGGGTCGGTCTTGCCCATCACGATGAAGATCTTGCAGTCCGGGTTCATGGCCCCGGAGATGAACCACTTGCGGCCGGTGACCACGTACTCGTCGCCCGCGCGCTCGATCCGCGTCTCGATGTTCGTCGCGTCCGAGGAAGCCACCTCGGGCTCGGTCATCGCGAAGGCCGAACGGATCTCGCCCGCCAGTAGCGGGTGCAGCCACTGCTTCTTCTGCTCCTCGTCCGCGAACTGGGCGAGCAGCTCCATGTTCCCCGTGTCCGGGGCCGCGCAGTTGGTGGCCGTCGGTGCCAGGTGCGGGCTGCGGCCGGTGATCTCGGCGAGCGGGGCGTACTGCAGATTGGTCAGCCCGGCGCCGTACTCCGCGTCCGGCAAGAAGAGGTTCCACAGGCCCTGGCGGCGCGCTTCGGCCTTCAGTTCACCGAAGACGGCCGGGGTGTCCCAGGGCGAGGCCAGCCGTGCGCGCTGCTCGGCGGCGACGGGTTCCGCCGGGTAGACGTACTCCTCCATGAACGCGAGGAGCCGCTCGCGGAGTTCCTCGGTCCGGGCGTCGAATGCGAAGTCCATGGGTGGCTGCCTCAGTTTTCCTGGAGTCCTTGGCGTTCATGAAGAGTGGTCAGACCGTGCTCGATGAAGACCGGCACCAGCTCGCCGATCCGGTCGAAGCCGGCCCCGACGGTCTGCCCGAGCGTGTACCGGTAGTGGATTCCTTCGAGGATCACGGCGAGCTTGAACCAGGCGAAGGCCGTGTACCAGGCGATCGACGAGGTGTCCCGGCCGGATCGGGCGGCGTAGCGCTCGATCAGCTCCGCGGGCGCCGGGTGCCCCGGGGCTCCGCTCGTCGTGCTGACCGGGGAGTCCTTCAGCCCCAGGTCGGAGCTGTACATCACGAGCAGCCCGAGGTCCGTCAGCGGATCGCCGAGCGTGGACATCTCCCAGTCCAGCACCGCACGGATGGTGTCGGTACCGGACGGGGACGCGCCGATCAGCACGTTGTCGAGCCGGAAGTCCCCGTGCACCACGGTGGGGGCGGGGGAGTCGGGCAGCGCCCGGCCGAGCGCGCCGTGCAGCTCGTCGACGCCCGCCAGCTCCCGGCCCCGGGAGGCCGCGAGCTGCTTGCCCCAGCGGCGCAGCTGCCGGTCCAGGAAGCCCTCGGGCCGTCCGAAGTCGCCCAGGCCCACAGCCCGCGGGTCCACCGCGTGCAGCTCGACCAGCGTGTCCACCAGGCCCAGCACGGCCCGCCGGGTGCGCTCGGGGCCGAGGGCCGCGAGCTGCCCGGCCGTCCGGTACGGCACCCCGTCCACGTACTCCATGACGTAGAACGGCGCCCCGAGCACCGCCTCGTCCTCGCACAGCAGGATCGGCTCGGGCACCGGCACGGCGGTGCCGTGCAGCGCCTCGATCACCCGGTGCTCGCGCCGCATGTCGTGCGCGGTGGCCAGCACGTGGCCGAGCGGGGGCCGGCGCACCACCCAGCGGGCGGCGCCGTCGGTGATCTCGTACGTGAGGTTCGAGCGGCCGCCCTCGATCAGCCGGCCGCTCAGTGCCCCGGCCACGAGTCCCGGCCGCGCGGCGTCGAGATGGCCGCGCAGCCGCTCCAGATCGAGTCCCCGCGGATCGTCCGGGGCTGAGGTCATGGTGGGCGCCTCCGTACTGAGTCGATGGTGTCTGGGGCCATCATGCCGACCAGTCGGTATGCCGTCCAGAGTGCGGACCGAAAGAAACTCTTCCGACCCGCCCACCAGGACGGAGACCGCCTAGGCGTGGCAGAGGATCGGCGTCCCGCCGTTCATCACCGTCATGTCCCGCAGCACCGTCAGGATGTCCAGCGGCGCACCCTCCGGCTCACCGGCGAGCTCCGCGTACGCCCGGTGGAGGTTGGCCACCAGCCGCTCGCTCTCCCGCCAGGCGGCGAACTCGCCGAGGTCGGCCTGCTGCGCCACCTCCAGTGCGCTCCGCCCCTTCGCGCGGCCCTCCCGGGCGAGTTCGGCCACGTACCGCAGATAGCGCTCGGTGGACTCGTACGCCGAGGGGTCGGTCAGCGGCCCGTGCCCCGGTACGACGGTCTGCGCGCCGAGCGAGCGCAGCAGCTCCAGCGCCCGCAGCGACCCGGCCAGCGAGCCCATCGCGAGGAACGGCGTGCCCCCGGCGAAGACCAGGTCCCCGGTGAACACGACCCCCTGGCGGGGCAGCCACACGATCGAGTCCCCGGTGGTGTGGGCCACGCCGGGGTGGATGACCCGGACCTCCGTCTCCCCGACGTGCAAGGTCATCCGGTCGCTGTAGGTGAGGGTCGGGGGCGTTATCTCTATCGCGCCGAAGTCGGTGGCGGGCCAGATCATCTCCAGCTGGTGCCCGGCGGTGAGCTGCTCGGCCCGCGCGTTGTCGTGCCCGAGGATCAGCGCCTCGGGGGCGAAGACGCCGTTGCCGTAGGTGTGGTCGCCGTGGTGGTGGGTGTTGACCACGGTGCGGGGCAGCGCCGCCCCGGCGGCGACGACCGCCTCGCGCAGCGCCAGCGCCCGCCGCTGGGTGGCGGCGGTGTCGACGAGCAGCGTCCGCCCCCCGTCGCTGACGAAGCCGGCGTTGTTGAGGCACCAGCCGCCGTCCGGCTGGACGTAGGCGTAGACCCCGTCCGCGGGCTGGACGAGGTACGGGTCGTCGATGGGCATCTGCGCTCTCCCCGGGTCGCTTTGACAGGTGATCGGCATCCTGCCAGTCGCGGCGGCCCCGGGGGAGGAGGGGCGGTCGAGCGGAGCCCGCTCAGTCAGTCAGTCGGCCGGTCGGCCAGTCGGCCGGTCAGTCGGTCCGTCGGCCAGTCGGTCAGCCGGGCGATCAGTGGTCGTCGTAGTGCCCGTCGTGCGCCGCGTGCCGGTGCCCGTCGTGCGCGTAGTCGACGTGGTCGCCGTGCCGGACCGCCTCGTGTCCGCAGTCCGGGCCGTGTGCGTGCTCGTGGCCTTCGTGGGCGGTGTGCCCTTGCGGCTCGCACTCGTCCCAGTGCCCCGAGTGCTCGCGGTGCAGATGGCCGTCGTGCGCGTAGTCGACGTGATCGCCGTGCTCGACCGGGGCGTGACCGCAGTCCGGGCCGTGCGCGTGCTCGTGCGTGGGGTGTTCGTGGTGCAGGGTCGTCATGGCGCCGAGGCTAGTGCGAATTGCCCCGTATCGCCGGTTGTGTCCTCCACGTGTTCCGGTCGTGTCGCTCAGACGATGAGCGTCATCGCGGCCATCGCCAACGCCACCGTGCAGGCCACCGCCGCCAGGGCCGCCCGCGGCGCCAGTGCCGGGGGCCGGTCGGCCGCCAGCGCCCCCATCCGCCGGTGCGCCACCCCCAGGAAGGCCAGCCAGAGCAGGGCGATGCCCGCCGCCCCGATGATCTCCACCCCGGAACCGGACCCGCGCAGCACCTGCCGCAGCGCCAGTACGGCCGTGACCGAACAGGAGAGCGTCGTACGCCGCCACGCGAGCCGGGTCCGCTCCGGCTGCAGCCCGGCATCGCGGTGCGCCGTGCCGGAAGGGCTCACCGCTCCGTCGTCCAGCCCAGCAGCACGACGACCACCATCGCCACCGCGACCAGCCCCACCCCCAGGCTCAGCACCACCGGGAACCGGGACATCGGCAGGTCCTCGCCCCGCCGCATCGCCCGCTCGCAGTGCACCCAGTGGTTCACCGCCCGCAGCGCACAGGCCGCGCCCACCGCGAGCAGCGCGAGGGCCATCGAGACCCGCACCCCCCACCGCAGGTCCGGCAGGAACTGGTCCACCGCGAAACCGCCGCCCACCAGGGCGAGCGCGGTCCGGATCCAGGCCAGGAAGGTCCGCTCGTTGGCCAGCGAGAAACGGTAGTCGGGGGTCTCGCCCTCGTCCCGCACCCGCTGCGGTGCGAACCAGAGCCGCACGTCCTTGACGAAGTCGATCACCCGGACAATCTACTGGCGCGGCTCCAGGAACCCTTGCAGCCGCCGGTGGGCCTCCAGCCCGTCGGGCACCCACGCCCACTGCCCGTCGGCCACCCGCCGCTCCAGCTCATCGGCGCGGAGCCAGTCGTGCCACGCCACCTCCGAGGCCTGCGGGTGGACGGGCAGCTCGCAGCGCACCTCGTGGACGTACGACCACCAGGCCCCGCCCGGGCCCTCGTACAGGAACTTGAAGAGCGGCTCCGGCTGCGCCAGCCCCGTCACCCCCAGCTCCTCCTCGGCCTCCCGCAGCGCGGCCCGCGCGTAGTCCTCCCCGGCGCCCAGCACCCCGCCCACGAACATGTCGTAGTGCGAGGGGAAGACCAGCTTCGAGGCCGTCCTGCGATGGACGAAGATCCGCCCGGCGGCGTCCCTGACCCGCACGAACGCGCACCGGTGGATCAGCCCGCGCGCGTACACCTCGCCCCGCGGCGCCTGCCCCGTCACCCGGTCGGCCCGGTCCACCACGTCCAGTACTTCATCAGCGGCACTCACGCGGTTCATCCCATCACCCCTGTTGACGGGTTACCGGTCCGTAGCCAAGGATCGCCCCACCATCGACGGAGGACGGGTTTCGCATGACGTACGACGCAGACGTGATCGTGATCGGGGCGGGGCTCGCGGGCCTCGTGGCCACCGCCGAGCTCGTCGACGCCGGCCGCAAGGTCATCCTGCTCGACCAGGAGCCCGAGCAGTCCATCGGGGGCCAGGCGCACTGGTCCTTCGGCGGCCTGTTCTTCGTCGACTCGCCCGAGCAGCGCCGGATGCGGATCAAGGACAGCCACGACCTCGCCCTCCAGGACTGGCTGGGCACGGCCGGCTTCGACCGCGCCGAGGACGCCTGGCCGCGCCGCTGGGCCGAGGCGTACGTCGACTTCGCGGCGGGCGAGAAACGCCCCTGGCTGCACGCCCAGGGCGTCCGCTTCTTCCCCGTCGTCGGCTGGGCCGAGCGCGGAGGCTACGACGCGAACGGCCACGGCAACTCCGTACCCCGCTTCCACATCACCTGGGGCACCGGCCCCGGCCTGGTGGAGCCCTTCGAGCGGCGGGTCCGCGCCGGCGTGGCCCGCGGCCTGGTCCAGCTGCGCTTCCGCCACCGGGTCACCGGCCTCTCCCGGACGGCCGGCGCGGTGGACACGGTCACGGGCGAGGTTCTGGAGCCCTCCGACGCCGTACGGGGAACCGCGAGCGGCCGCGAGAGCGCCGGGGCCTTCTCCCTGCGGGCCCAGGCCGTGATCGTGACCAGCGGCGGCATCGGCGGCAACCACGACCTCGTGCGCGGCCAGTGGCCGGCCCGGCTCGGCACCCCGCCGCGGCGGATGCTCTCCGGGGTCCCGGCGCACGTCGACGGCCTGATGCTGGGCATCGCCGAGGCGGCGGGCGCCAGCCACATCAACAAGGACCGGATGTGGCACTACACCGAGGGCATCGAGAACTGGAACCCGATCTGGGCCAGGCACGGCATCCGCATCCTGCCCGGCCCTTCCTCGCTCTGGCTGGACGCGACCGGCCGACGGCTGCCCGTACCGCTCTTCCCGGGCTTCGACACCCTCGGCACCCTCGACCACATCATGAAGACCGGCCACGACCACACCTGGTTCGTCCTCAACCAGCGCATCATCGGCAAGGAGTTCGGCCTCTCCGGCTCCGAGCAGAACCCCGACCTCACCGGCAAGTCGGTCCGCGACGTCATCGACCGCGCACGACAGGCCGTACCGGGCCCGGTGAAGGCCTTCATGGACAACGGCGCGGACTTCGTCGTCGAGCGGGACCTGTCCACACTCGTCCGCCGGATGAACGAGATCACCAAGGAGGACCTGCTCGACGAGGAGACGGTGCGCCGGGAGATCGTGTCCCGGGACCGGGAGATCGCCAATCCGTTCACCAAGGACCTCCAGGTGACGGCGATCCACGGCGCCCGCAAGTACCTCGGCGACCGGCTGATCCGCACCGCGGCCCCGCACCGGATCCTGGACCCCAAGGCCGGCCCGCTGATAGCGGTGCGGCTCTCGATCCTGACCCGCAAGTCCCTGGGCGGGCTGGAGACGGACCTGTCCTCGCGCGTCCTGGCCGCGGACGGCGAGCCGCTGCCCGGTGTGTACGCGGCGGGCGAGGCGGCCGGCTTCGGCGGCGGCGGCGTGCACGGCTACCGGGCCCTGGAGGGCACCTTCCTCGGCGGCTGCATCTTCTCGGGCCGGGCGGCCGGGCGCGCGGCGGCGAAGGCGGTCGGCTGACGGTACGCGGGGTCCGCGCGGGCAGCCCCCACGGCCGGGGCCGCCCCCGCGGGGCCGCCCCTCCACCGGCCGCGGGCAGCGGCAAGCCCCCCCCCCGCAGGTCGCCCCCCGGCCCCGGCAACCCGAACAACCCCCACAAAACGGC